>JAZDPU010000001.1:0-2909 GCA_043797345.1 Candidatus Aenigmatarchaeota archaeon
GAAAAACGTTGGGATTTGGGGCTTTTGGCAAATCCTTCTTATTATTTGAACAGGATAGAGCTTGCTAATCCTCTGTTTCACAGACCTGCCGTGAGAAAAGTTAAAGCGGACAAAACAGATTGGGCGATGCTTCAGCTTTTAACCGAAGAACCAACGATTTCTTATTCCGACATGTCAAAAAAGTTAGACGGAGAGTTTCAATTAAAAATTACCTTACAAGGTGTACGTGCGAGATATCTTAATTTGCTCTCAAGAGGAGTTTTAGATGGCTATGGAATCGAAGCTAAAAAATTCAACGGCGATACATCAGAGCACGTCTATTTCCTGAAATTTAGAGATGAAGAGACTAGAAACCAGTTCATCAACGCTAGCAGAAATTTCCCTATCGTTCAAAACGTTGGAATCACTCCAAATCACCAATCTTTAATTGTAGAAACTATCTGTCCAGGCTCCCAAGTTGTCGATTTATCTGCAATTTTAGAAAAAGCCGGGTTGACTCAGCCGTGGTTGCCTACATTACACTTTACAAAGAATTCAAAAAGATTTTTCAAACCTTATTCATATGTTTTCGAATATGCTTGGTTACTCTATCAGAGCTTTAATCAAGTCAGCCCTCGCGATTATCCCTATTAGTCTTCCGTCCTCGATCACAGGAAGCCTGTTGACATCGTGCTTCTCCATGACCTCTGCAACCTCTATAAGATTAGCGTCAGGCTTTATCGAGACAATATCCTTGCTCATCATGTACTTGATTTCCAATTTGGAAATCCTCTCCAGCTCTTTCTTGAAATCTATGAAATCCTTCCCCAACTTCACCAGATTCAGCAGGAGGAAACTGAGGCCCTGGGGCTCGTGGGAGATTATCTCCGCGTCCATCAGTTTGAGAGTCATGAACTTGATTATGTCAGAGAGGCTGATCATCCCGATCACCTTGTCGTTCTCGACCACAGGAGCTCCTGAAATCCCTTTCTCTGAGAACACTCTTGCGACGTCAAAAATCATGGCTTCAGGATGTAGATAGACAACTTCCTGGTTCATAAACTCTTTCGCGATCTTCATCAAATAGAATTTGTGTTTGAATGATTAAATCCTTTTTATTCTATTTTTTAACAAATTCCCTTATGTAGTTGTCTCCGTACGATGCAACAATCTCAGTCTTGCCAGGAGAAATCTGCACGTTCGTCACTCCTTCCAGCATGTCGCCAGAAGTTTTTTGGACTTCGCTGCATCCTTTCCACAAAGCAGTCCCTTTCTCATTGTAGACTATCACGCAATTCCCAGGCGCAGTTCCAGCTACAATCCTAGTCCCGTCCGAAGAAATGGCCATCGCATTATGCCCAACAGTCCCACCCTGCTCGCCAATACCGGCAGTGGGTCTTTTCCACAGAAGATTCCCATTCCCGTCGAACAAATAAACCATTCCGCCAACAGTTCCAATGGCAATCCTGCTTCCATCAGGAGTTGAAGACCCAGCACCTGCAACATGGTCTGGTATCCTATGCTTCCACCTCAAGTTTCCATCTTCGTCAAAAGAAAACAAGGTCCTGCTTTTTCCAGATGCAAAAACATTCTTGTTCAAATCAACTCCCAGGAACATTGGGAACTCTCCGATCACATACTGCCAGAGCTTGTTTGCATTTGAATCGAAAGCTCCGATGGTCCTGCTTCCGACGATGAATCCCGAATCATCTGGATAGAATTGGCAGTTTCTAAACCATTCGTTTATCCAAGGAACATTTGTCTTCGTCCCGCTGTTAGAATCAAACAAGTATAGCGTCCCCAAGGCGCCTGACAAAACTTTTTTTCCATCTCTCGAAAAGCATGCGCTCCTCACCATTCCTCCCGAGTCAAAGCTCCAAAGCAATTTTCCAGTTTTGTCAACGACATAAACATTCTTATCATGGCATCCGGCAGTCACTTTTCCGTCAGCAGAAATGTCAATTCCCCAACATTCGTTTCCAGTAGGTTGCTTCCACAGAACATTCCCCTGGTTGTCGAACAGATAGAAATTAGTCGCCTTGTTCAGCTCAGGCGGATGCTTCGCTTGGTCAGCTGCAAAAACAGTCCAATCGCTCGAAGGCTTCACCCAGAAGAATCCATAACTGTCGTCAACCTTCTTCTCCCATTTCAACGAATAAGAAACATCTTCCTTCTCCTTTTCAAGAGTGATGTCTAATCTTACAAATTCGCTTCTGGTCGGAGCCACATGTTCCTTGAAATAATATTCATATCCTTCTTGAATCACCGAGATGAAATAATCTTTCGAATCGCATGCCAGCTCCCTTTCGCCGTAATATGAATTGATGTCTTCCATCGCCAGGACTGAAATCACGTATCTTCCTTGACTATCCGTATCAGCACGATTGCCCATCCTGCCGCAATTCATCATAGCATCCACTCTAGCATTTCTTATAGGATTTCCGCTCTGATCCTTTACATAACCGTAAATCACACTAGTCTCTTTTCCTCTTGTGTCGTCTTCCACGCTACCGAATTTCACCGGTGTTTCTACTTTATTCACTTCGTCGCTTCCAAGCCAGAATTTGAAATTCACAGTAAAGTTGCACGCGTTCTGATCGATCGATGTGAAATACCAGAGTTTTTTCTCTCCGCCTGCCGGAATCTTCACAGGAGAATCTTGCATGGCAAAAAAGTGTAGATTGCACGATGGAATGTCTTTCACATACTCTTCGCCAGATGGAAAAGTAACCGAAGCTTCTCCGCTCCCCTTGTTTTTCAAAGTGATGAATAAATCAGTCCCGCTTTCACTCATGCCTCTGATTATCGCAGCAGAAAAATAATTTATCTCCACATCACCCAACTGTTTTTTCACCAAAGTTCCATCTGGTGGATTTAACAAAGGTTTGCTTGTGTCAAATTGCGGAAACATGAATTCTCCTTGAGATGGA
>JAZDPU010000002.1:0-5392 GCA_043797345.1 Candidatus Aenigmatarchaeota archaeon
GCCAAAGCAATAGTGATGACCAGCATCATTATCGTGGCTATAACAGCAGAAACTCCTTTCATTATTTCACTTATATAGATTTAGTCAACGGTATTTAAATGTTTTATAGTGAATTGAATGAGAATTGTGTATGATACCAACTTCCTCATGAGTATCATCAAATTCAGGATTGACTTGTTCAAAGAGCTGGATTTGATACTTGACAAACCATATGAAAACATAATCTTCGATTCTGTGGTTACTGAATTAAGAAATTTGGCCAAAGGAAAAACTAAATCCAGCGACGAGGCAAGGATCTGTTTAACATTCATCAAGACTAAGTTCCATGTCATAAAAGCATTGGAAGGAAAAGTTGATGATGTCATTTTTTCAATGTCAGATGAAGATTCAGCAGTTGCAACCAACGACATCGAGTTGAGAAAAAGATTAAAAAGCAAGGGAATCAAAACTATTTATTTGAGAGCGAAGAAACATTTAGCTATCAGTTAGGGGAAATTTAATGTTGGAAATTCCAGTTGCAGCGGGTGTTGTAGCACTAGTGTTCGCCCTTGGACTCGCTATCTATATCAACAAACAGCCCCGCGGGACTCCAAAGATGATTGAGATTTATGAGGCTATCAGACAGGGATCAAAAACTTACCTGAAAAGACAGTATAAATCTATTGCAATCATCGCGGCTATAGTTGCTGTTTTACTCTATCTTACATTTGATTTCAACACTCCGTCAAAGATGCCATTGACCTCTTTCGCGTTTGTTTTCGGTGCTGCATCTTCCCTGATTGCAGGATTCGTTTCCATGGATGTTGCAACTAGAGCAAATGTCAGGGCTACTTTTGCAGCGTACAAGAATTCCAGGCAGCCGCTGAAGATTGCCTTTTACGGTGGACTTGTGATGGGACTTTTCAATGTCGCTCTCAGTCTTCTAGGCATCACAACCCTTTATTATTTCTACGGAAAGCCCGAACTGATTATTGGTTTTGGATTTGGTGCTTCTCTCGCAGCTCTGTTCGCCCAGTTAGGCGGAGGAATCTTCACAAAAGCAGCTGATGTCGGAGCTGATCTTGTAGGAAAAATTGAGGCTGGAATCCCTGAAGACGATCCTAGAAATCCGGCAGTGATTGCTGACAATGTCGGAGATAATGTAGGTGATTGCGCAGGCCGTGGTGCTGACCTTTTCGAATCGACTGCAGGAGAAAATATTGCCGCAATGATTCTTGGAACAATTTTAGCTGCAGCCACCGGAAATGCTTTATTTGTAATTTTTCCACTTCTAGCAAGAGCACTGGGAATTTTTGCAACTCTTTTTGGTTTCTTTTTTGTCAGAGGCAGAGAAGGACAAGATGCAATGGTCCCTCTCCGAAACGGGATTCTCGCAACGACATTTTTCTTAGTCGTATCGTTTTATTTTCTTGTAATGTACACCTTGAAGAACATCAATCTCTACTTCGCAACATTAGTTGGTGTAGCTGCAAGCATGATGATAATTTTAGTGACAGAATATTATACCGGAACTAAGCACAGGCCAGTTCAGGATATAGCAACTGCTTCTAAAACAGGTGTTGCGACGAATATCATCACTGGATATGCAGTCAGTTTAGAAACCACAGCTCTCCCGGTTGTAATAATTGCAGTCGCACTTCTAGCTGCATTCTACTTTGGTGGAATCTTCGCAGCAGAAACAGGGCTCAACAGTCATATTGGAGGCGTATATGGAACAGCAGTTGCGACGATGGGGATGTTGGCCGTGGCAGGAATGGTTCTTGGCCTGGATGGATTCGGGCCGATTGCAGATAATGCTTCAGGAATTGCCGAGATGAGCGGCGCTGACAAGAACGTAAGAAAGAGACTTGATCCTCTTGATGCAGTAGGAAACACTACCAAAGCTCTGACAAAAGGATATGCGATGGGTTCTGCTGGATTGGCCGCATTGCTTTTGTTCCAAGCATATCTTGAATTGACTGGAGTGAAATCTTTGGATATATCAACTCCGAAAATTATCGTAGGATTATTCTTAGGATCGATGATTCCATTTATTTTTGCATCCTTTGCTATCAGAGCAGTCGGAAAGGCAGCATTCAAAATGGTCGAAGAAGTGAGAAGGCAGTTCAGAACAATCAAAGGTCTGATGCAAGGAAAAGCAAAACCTGATTATTCCCGGGCAGTTGACATCAGCACAATCGCCGCTCAAAGAGAGATGATAATTCCTGGTCTGATGCCAGTGATAATTCCAATCTTGTTAGGATTTACTTTAGGAGCTGATACAGTCGGAGCATTTTTGATGGGAGCTACATTCACAGGCTTCATACTTGCAATGATCATGAACACAGGTGGAGCCGCATGGGACAATGCCAAGAAATTTATAGAATCGGGATTCCTCGGCGGAAAGGGGTCTGATGCCCACAAGGCAGCTGTAGTCGGAGATACCTTAGGAGATCCGTTGAAAGACACAGCCGGTCCGTCTTTACACGTCTTGATCAAGCTTTTAGGAACAATCTCTCTGACATTCGGAACTTTGTTTGTCACGTATGCGTTAATTCATTAATTTAAAAGCATACAGGTAGAATTATATTAGTGATTTTAGATGTATCGCATAGTCACAGTTGAAGATAAAATCCGTGTTCCTCCTACAAAGCTGAACATGGATGTTACAAAGGCTGTTAAAGAGAGTATAGGAGAACAGATGGAAGGATCTCTAGATCCAAGAATAGGCGTGATTCTGTCTGTCACAGAAATAAACTCTGTTGGCGAAGGGAGGATTATCGCAGGAGATCCTGGAGTTTTTTACAACACAAATTTTAACATCCTTTCGTACAAACCAGAACTGCAGGAACTTGCACATGGGGAAGTGATAGATAACACTGAGTTTGGTTCCTTTGTCAGAATCGGACCCATGGATGGATTGATTCACATTTCCCAGCTGATGGACGATTTTGTGAGTTATGACAACAAGAATTCTATTTTTCTTGGAAAAGAGAGCAAGAGAACTTTAAAAGAAAAGGATCTGGTCAGAGCGAGAATCATCGCTGTTAGTTTCGGGAAAGAGGATAACAAGATAGGATTGACGATGAGGCAGAGTGGCCTAGGCGTGCTGGCATGGATTGAAGACGAAAAGAGAAAGGTAAAGAAGGAGAAATAAATGGCAAGGAAGATGCAAGTCTGCAGGAACTGCAAGAAATTTACAAACGAAAAAGTTTGCCCTTTTTGTAAATCAACTAATCTTTCCACAAGCTGGAAGGGAATGGTTCTGATTCTTGATCCAAACAGCGAGATTGCAAAAGTATTGAAAGTAGGCGAAGCTGGCAAGTATGCATTGTATGTGGGATGATTGAATGGAAATGGAAATTGTAGAAGAAAAAGAAAACAAATTGTTGAGTAGAAAAGAGATCAAGATGAATTTGAAACATCCTAAACTCTCAACCCCGTCCAAATCTCAAATTGTAAAAGAGCTTGCAACAAAATACTCTTCTCCTGAAGAAAATGTTTTGATCGATTTCATCCTCACGCATAAAGGAACGAATGAATCATTTGTGAAAGCAAAGATCTACAAGGAAAAACCAAAGACGAAAGTTAAGAAAAAGGAGGAGAAAAAAGTTGAAGCACAAGCCAGTCAAGCAAAGTAGTTACTTCAAAGTTTCAGGAGATTCTATCCAGAAGGTCAAGAGAAACTGTCCTAGATGCGGGGATGGATACATTCTGGCAGAACACAAGGATAGATTTTATTGCGGGAATTGCAAATACATGGAGACAAAAAAAGTTTCCAAATGATTATAAAAGATTCAAACTTTCCATTATTCTCGTGACTTCAGGTCCGGTTGTCGAATCGCCTATAATCGCTCCTTTGTCATTTCCGATCATACATGCTCCCACGAATGGAGAACCAAAGTTAGCTGAGCCTATGTCGACCTTCACCTTTAATATCTCTTCAATTCTCTTCGTTTCTTCTTCTGATGCATCTCTATGAACTAAACATCCTTTGTTTGTAGCAATCCCAGCTGAACCAAGAATTTTCATAGCAGCAACAGTCGCATTCTCAACCTCCACCCCCAAAATATCTTTGATTCTATTCACATCGAGTCTGGAAAAAATACTTGGGACAACAGCTCCTTTGTCGTTTGCAAGTATCAAATTTCCCAGAGCCGTGTATTTGGTTTTTAATTCACAGATGTTCAATCCCAACTCTTTCTTCAGGATTCTAAGTTTACTTTTCTCTTTCTCCGTTGTTATCTTTGGAAATAAGATTCCATTTGAGTTGATAGCGAAAAACATTCCTGCCAAGTCGGTGTTCGCTGCAGTCGTTCTGAATAATTTCACTCCTAACATCTCAGAAATACGATCGTGATCCTTATCAGTCACGAAATTTCCTATTAAGCAGAATCTTGCAGAAGCTTTTCCATACAGTCCAAGATTATGATCCCCATGAAAATTTGTCTGGAAAATTTTCATCTTTTCACTTCAACAGTTCAGCTTTTACAGTGTCTTCATTAACTTTAACAATCTTCAATCTGAATTTTGTCGGAGGCTTTACGCTGCTCACAGACCACATTTTTTCGTTCAGTGATTTGTCTATCTTAACATTCTCAACTTTAGCGTGTTTCTTGATTATCTCTCTAATCAATCTCATTCCGTATGAGCTTCTTCTCCATTTAGGTCCGTTGACAATTTTTTTCTTCAGATTGATTGTCAGTATCCTTTCATCAGCCATACTGTAAATATCAACTCATTATATTTAAAAACAATATCTTCCAGAGGAATTTCTATCAGGTAGAAAAGCTTTATATTGAAGGTTTTCTAAATTTTATAAAGATATCATGAAAGGTATTTCTGCAATGATTGCAACTGTCCTTCTGATTGCCTTTACAGTAGCAATCGGTGGTGTCATGTCCATCTGGCTTACAGGTCTGACATCCACTCAACAGCAACAGGTTTCAAACCAATCATCAGCCCAGGTAAAATGCGTTCCTTCGTTGACAATAGACAGAGTTGATTCAGGTATTGCGACAAGTGCATATATCATGAATATTACATTAAGTAACCCAAGTCAGCAAACTGTCGCACCTGTTAATGTTACGATAATACTTACTAACGCTTCTGTTTTTATTCCAGTGAATATTACCAGCCTTGCTCCTGGTGCATCATATTTCGGCTCTATTGGTAATTGGTCTGCTCTTCCAAGTATGGTGAGAGTCAACGGATTGTGTAGTGGTTTACCAGTGTCATTCACATGCAAACCTACTGATAGTTGTTGGAGGGCGGCCTAAATGAAAGGTATTTCTGCAATGATTGCAACTGTCCTTCTGATTGCCTTTACAGTAGCAATCGGTGGTGTCATGTCCATCTGGCTTACAGGTCTGACATCCACTCAACAGCAACAGGTTTCAAACCAGTCTACTGC
>JAZDPU010000003.1:0-22800 GCA_043797345.1 Candidatus Aenigmatarchaeota archaeon
TTGCTTTAGGTGGGGTTTAGGACCTGTATCGACACCAAAATATTCCTATCCCCTCCCTAACTTCTTTTCTGTAGAAAATTTTACAACTAGAATATATAATTTTAAAACCAATGTTACTGTGGGTCTTAACGACAGAGGAAACTTTAGATATAGCTGCTTTTCAAGGTCGCGACATAATTTCGATAAAAGATTTCAAAAGAGAAGAGTTAAAATTTTTATTTGATTTGACAAGCAGAATAAAAAGTGAAGCATCATCTGATTATCCAACTTACAGAACGTCTCTATCTAGAAAAACAGTCGGTTTACTTTTTCGCGAACCGTCTACCCGAACCGTTGGAAGTTTTACACAGGCAACAATCAATCTAGGAGGTATGACAAATGGTATACCAAACCCGGATACTTCGTCCTTTAAAAAGGGAGAAAGTCTTGTAGACGCTGCAAAAATAATTGCTGGCCAAGGAATGTGTGCTCTTGTGATGAGAGACATGATGGAAGGTGGAGCTAGATTGGTCGCCGAGCACTTAGATATACCAGTAATAAATGGTGGAACTGGTTCTGAGGAGCATCCGACTCAAGCAATTCTTGACCTTTACACAATCGTAGAGAAACGTGGTTCGTTGGACGATTTGACTGTCGGAATTATTGGAGATTTAAAAAATGGAAGAACTGTGCCCTCTCTTAGTTATGCTTTATCTCTTTTCGACAATGCCAAAATCCATTATATCGCTCCTGAAATTTTCCAAGTAAGAGAAGAGGTGATTACAGAAGTAAAAAATAGAGGTGTTGATGTTTCAAAAGAATATGATCCAAGAGATGTCATCACGCATTTGGATGTTCTTTATGTCACTAGAATTCAGGAAGAAAGAATCAAAGACGCTCGAGACTTGGAAGATTATCGAAAAATTAAAGACACTTTTGTCGTAAATGCAAATTTGGTGAAAGAGGGAAAGAGAGAGTTAGGTATCATGCACCCTCTACCAAGAGTCGATGAACTTTCTTATGATGTAGACGGACTTCCGAATGCATGGTATTTTGATCAGGCTAATAATGGTGTATTTGCAAGAATGGCAATTTTGTACGCAATAGCTGGAAACAAATCAAAATAATATTATTAAAAGAAATAGCCCCGCGCGGATTCGAACCGCGGTCCCAGGCTCCAGAGGCCCGTATCCTTGGCCACTAGACGACGGGGCTGTGATATATTATTCTGAATATCCGTCAGTTATATAAACTTGCATTAGATATAAAAATTAGGTGCTGAAATGAAAGGTGAAGGCCAAACAGTACTCAGAATCTAATTCTTGGTTAGCCCTTTTTACCGGGAACAATTCAATTAATAAGAAAAGGAGATTTCTATGAGAATATTGCAAATGCACTCAGATTGGATAGAATATGAACCAATAAAAAAAGAGATTTCTGTAGCCGAGGAAGCTGAAAAGAAAAAATACAAATTAGAAGAAATAGTTGTTTTGTTCGTCTCGGTCGAAGATGGGGACAATGAAAAAGTTGGAGTAGAAGCAATCGATGAAATCAAAGAGTTTTTGAAGAATGTGAAAGTGAATAAAATTCTTATCTATCCGTTCGCCCATCTCAGCAGCAATTTGGCAAAACCGGATGAAGCATTGAAAATACTGAAAGAGATGGAAGAGCATGCCAAGAAGTTGAAGATAGAAGTCCACAGAGCTCCGTTTGGCTGGAACAAGGCATTGTCAATAAAAGTTAAAGCACATCCTCTTGCAGAGCAGTCAAAATCTTTTGGGGCTGGTAAGAAAAAGGTTGAGATAAAATCTGTCAGAGAAGTTAAAAATCCGTTGGTGATGATAAAAAGGAGCGACTTTTCTGGGTTGAGTGAAAAAGATCACAGGATAATTGGTGAACAACTTGATTTGTTCAGTTTCCAGGAAGTCGGACCTGGAATGGTGTTCTTGCATCCAAAAGGACTGGTTTTGAAAAATATCTTGGTCGATTTTTGGAGGAAAGAACACAACAAGAGAGACTATCTAGAAATTTCGGCGCCTATCCTTCTGAACAATGCGCTATGGCAGGTAAGTGGTCACTGGGACCATTATAAAGAGAACATGTTTTTCTCCGAAGTAGAAGGTCAGGGATTCGGACTGAAACCAATGAACTGCCCTAATGCAATCATGATTTTCAAAAGTAAATCGCGAAGTTACAGGGATCTTCCACTAAGATACAACGAACTTGGTCTGGTACACAGGAACGAATTGAGCGGGGTGCTCTCAGGCTTGTTCAGGCTAAGGTCTTTTGTCCAGGACGATGCGCATCTTTTTGTAGATGAGAAGAATTTGGAGAACGAGATCATCCAAATCATAGATCTTGTGAAATACTTCTATGACATTTTCGGATTCGAATTCTCCGTTGAACTTTCGCTCAGGCCAGAGAAGGCAATGGGGGATGAAAAAATATGGAAGAAAGCAGAGGACGCGCTGGAGAAGGCGCTAAAGGATGCGAAAATAAAATATTCTAAAAATCCAGGGGAAGGGGCTTTCTACGGTCCGAAGATTGATTTTCATATAAAAGATTCGATGGGGAGGAAATGGCAGTTGGCTACTGTCCAAGTTGATTTCTTCATGCCAGAAAGATTCAAAGCGTTCTACATAGGCGAAGATGGAAAAGAACATCTACCAATTATCATTCATAGAGTGATTTATGGAGCCTTGGAAAGATTCATGGGAATCCTAGTAGAGCACTATCAGGGAAAGTTTCCGATTTGGCTCTCGCCTGTTCAGGCAAAAGTCCTATCAATCTCAGATGACAATATGAAGTATGCAAAAAAAGTTTTGCAGATTCTGAAAGAGAATGAAATGAGAGTTGAAGGAGATTTAGAGTCACATAAGATAGAATACAAGATCAGAAATGCGCAGATTCAAAAAATTCCTTACATGATAGTCTTGGGGAAGAAGGAAGAAGAGAGTGAAAGCATATCTGTCCGTGACAGAGATGGAAAAGTGAAATTCAAAGTCAAATTGGAAGATTTTATTAAAGAAGTGAAAGATTTAGAAAGAAAATTTAAATGATTAGCTGATTGTTTTTGATTTGTTCCAAACCATGTTGAACAGTGGAGATAATATACCTTTAGTTGCGTGCTCGCTTTTGCTCCACACGGCCATCTCTTGGGTTGAATGAACTCCCTTTGGATCCGTAAGTCCGAGAACAAGTTGCTTGTCATCGACGATTGTAAACCTTCCAGAAATGTCAGATTCTTTTTGATCAACAGTTCTGAGTTCTGCGACGCTTCCCATCGCCTTTATCGCTTCGGATGCTTTCTCAGTCCCAGAAGTTGCAATCTTGATTCTGACTCCTCGTTCCTTTGCCTTCTTCAAAGCCTCGTAATGAGTATTATAAAGATCATTCAAACCTTCAGGAGTTGTGATTATGCTGATGTGTTTGTTAGCATCTCTGAACATCGTGTCAAGCTGCTGATGGAAAGAATACTTTCCTTTCAACGATCCTGTCATATCTTCGGGGGAAGTAATTTTTAATCCAGATGAAAACAATTCATTCAATTCCTTAATCAATGATGAAGATTTCAAGTCGTCAATTCTTTCTTGGGTTTCTCTGAATTCCTCCTCCATCCTCTTTTTGACCCTCTCAAGAGATTCTGAAGGGGCCATCGCGACATATCTTATCGGCTTACCTGTCTGGACAACTACAAAACCTTTGTCAGCAAGTCCTTGAAGGACGTCATATACTCTTGATCTTGGAACACTTGCAATTTCTGAAAGCTCTCCAGCAGAAGAAGTGCCTCTTGCGAGCAAAGCAACCCACAATCTCCTTTCATAAAGATTGAGACCAATTCCTTTCAGTGCGTCCATGACTTTTGCTGATGCCAACATTTAAAATCTTCCCTTGTTTTAACTAAGTAGTAATTCACTATATAAGCTTTTATATCTTGTCAGTGGTGTAAACAAATTATAAAAATGTTCTTCATTCTTTTGGAACAAAAATTTTTTTTCTGTTTGCAATGAATGTAGTTGAACTTTCATATTAGGAGTAGGAATAGGAATGAAATCACCCTGCTCTGCCTTGGCTTTCATACAATTTCTTCACTCTTTCTATCGTGTCAACATCTTCAGACCCTTTGTCGAATCTGATTCCTTTCAAAGCAGGGAATCGCAAAGCAAATCCTGATTCATAAGTTGGGGATTTTTGAATTTCCTGATATTTCACTTCGATCACTACCTTTGGTTTGACTTTCACAGTTCTGCCTTTCTCTTCAGTTATGAGTGGTTTCAGCGTTGATGTCATCATCTTGTATTCTTCTTCGGAAAGTCCTGTTGACATCATTCCGACTTCCAAAAATCTATCCGATTTTGGATCTTTGCATGCGAGGAGATAAGAAGTCAGCCAACTAGTTCTTGCTCCTTCTCCCCAAGTAGCTCCAATCACAATCAAATCAAGTGTTTCCATCACAGGTTTTATTTTTATCCAGCCGTCAACGTGCCTTCCGAAGACGTACGGAGAATTCAAAACTTTAATCATTATCCCTTCTTGCCTTTCATCTAAAGCATCCTTGTAGAAATTTTCAGCTTTTTTCAAATCACATGTGACAAGACTATTAGCCAGTTGGAATTTCCTGGGGATGATTTTTATTTGCCTCTCCAAAATTTCTCTTCGTTCTGTCAGCGGTTTGTTAAAAAGCATTTTACCATCAACATAAAGAACGTCGAAAAGGTTCATCTGGACTGGAATCTGGTCAGCCATTTCTTTTATGTCGTATTTCCTTTGAACTCTTTGGGACAGCATTTGGAAAGGAAGAGGGTTGCCAGTCTTTTTATCGATTGCGAGAACCTCACCTTCGACAATGCACTCGTCTGATTTCAATCCTTTCAAACAGAGTTCAACAAGATCTGGAAATTGTTCTGTAACTTCTTCCAATCTTCGAGTGAATATCCAAATCTTGTTTTTCTTTTTGTGAATCTGTGCTCTCATCCCATCATATTTAGTCTCGATTTCCACTTCCCCATATTTGATGATTATCTCTTCGATTGTATCAGCCTTTTCAGCAAGCATCACTTGAATCGGATTTCCTAATTGGACCTTGACTTTTTTCAAACCTTCAATTCCTTTTTCTTTGGCAATGACAGCAATCTGTCCATAATCTGAAAGAAGATTCCAGGAATAATCCACTATATCAGTAATCTCATTCTTTTTTTCTTTCGTCATATTTTTTTCTATCAAAAAGGAATCAACAATCGCATCTCTTATCAGGCCTTCAGCAACTCCTACTCTCAATTCCCCCAAGATAGTCTTGACTATGTATTTAGAATCTTTCGGGTTGGCTGAAACCAAAAGTTCTGAAATCAAGTTGAGTTTTTTTTCTTGAGAGCCTCCGCCAGAAACAAATGGGAGTTTTTTCAAATTCTCAAAAACTGATTTGACGGTCAATTTCTTTTTTAAAAGTGTGGTCTGCTTTCTTGAATGAAAACACTGCTCAGCCGCCAATCCCAGATCTCCAGTCGTCTTGAATTTTTCTTCTACGCCCATTTCAGAAAATCCGCTTGCTTTTGAGATTGCTTTTGTCATCGTCTGCCCAGCCACTCCGAGCTCCAGCTGAGAAAATGAAGAGAAAACTCTCCCCGAAACTAGAAGGACGACATCTCCAAGCTCATCTTCAGGAGTTTTCTTGAACAACTCGGAAAGAATTTCTGTCTTTTTCAGTTTTGAAGAAACTGCTTCCAACCTCTCGTAATAATCAGATAAAACAGAGTAGTCCATAATGAACATTTAAAAGGATTGAAGTTTATAAGTTTAGAGATGGTGTTTTCATTAGTCATTTGAGTTGGACTTATTCGCTTTGTGACACTTGTCTCAAGAATGCGCATGAGGAAGTTCTGATGAAGAGGGAGAAATTTGCATCCACATACGATGATGTAAACTCATCAGAGGAATATTGGATCTGCCCAAAGTGCGGTTCGTGCAAAAAATTATAATTTTTGAAGAAAGAAGAAAAGGCTTTAATTCTAAAAAGCAAATTCCTATTAGATATTATGCATGTTTTCGAAGCTGTCATGAACAGGCTGGCTGTCAGGAAGTATGAGAAAAAAGACATTGATGACAAATTGATTGGAATAATGCTGCATCTGGCAACTCATGCGAATACTCCTGGAAATGTGCAGGAATGGATTTTCATAGTCACGAGAGACCTGGAATTAAAGACTAAACTTGCAAAAGCTGCTCTCGACCAGGAATGGATAAAGGATGCTCCTGTTGACATAATTTTATGTGCTGATCTGCAAAAGGCTGCATTGAAATTCGGGGAGAGGGGAGAGAGGCTGTATGCCATAGAAAGTATATCAAGCGCTGCTATGGTAATGATGCTCGCTGCGACTGAGCTTGGACTGGGAACCAGTTGGGTTGCTGCGATTGACGAAGAAAAAATAAAAAGCCTTCTTGAACTTCCTACGAATGTCAGACCAATTGGAATTTTAACAGTCGGATATCCGGCTGAAGAGCCTGAAAAAATTAAAAGATTGAATTTCGAAAATCTCACTTATGTTAACCAGTATGGAAAGAAGTACCCAATCTCGTATTCGCTTCAGCCAGGGAGCAAATACGACTATAATTTGTTCGAGCCGTTGAGCAAATACGTGGAAAAGTATGTAGAAGAGACAAAATCGAAGGAAAAGAAGAAAAAACCTCTGACTTTTGAAGAATTCTTGAGGAAACTTGGCAAGTGACATCATTTAAGTTTCTGAAAATCAAAATAATTTAGGAGTGAATGATGTGGCCAAAATAATCTTCGCAGTGTTAGCGGTCTTAATTCTTATCCCAGTTCTTGCTGTAGCTCAAGATGAAGTAAATGTGAAGATTGGAAATTCTGAAATACGTGGGAATGTTGGCGAGATAAGAAAAACTAATGTGACTATAACTAATAATGAGAATGCGACTGATATTTTTTCTGTGACAATCTTTCCACAATATTGGTTTGGAGTGACAGCGACTCTTGACAGATACATTGTCACACTCGCTCCAGGAGCTTCAGAAACTCTGGATCTTTTATTCAGCATACCAACTTGTGTTGATAAGCAAAATCAGGAATTCAGAGTGACTGCAAAATCATTGTCATATTCTTACAATTCTACCGACTCGACAGTATTGAGAGTTGAGGGACCTGTATGCATTTCTGCAGTGGTTGTAGAAGACCCTACTCTCAGTCCAGCCAGCTCTACTCGTATATCAACTTTGATTTCAAATGTCGCAGACAATTCGTTTTCCCAATACAGGCTGGAGACCCAAATCAAGAATGATGCGAAGACGTTGAAAACATTCAGCCAAGTTTTGAACTACATACAACCTAAAAGCCAGATGCAAGTTAATTTCACTTTTGAACCTGAGAAATACACACTCCCAGGAAATTACACTGTTGTATCTACTCTTTACAATAATATGGGATCTGTGATTAGCGCAAATTCAAAAAATATTCTTGAAGTGGTTCCGACGTATGATCCAGCAGTCATAAAAAAATCAAATTCATTCGGTCTTTTGTTCTCGACTGTCACCATTTCTGTGAAGAATGAAAATAATGTTCCAATCTCAAACTTCCAAGTGGTAGAAACAGTTCCTGGATTTGCAAAAGGTCTTGCTTCTCCTGTCACCCAGACTACAGAAACTACAGACACACCTAACAAGATAACATATGTTTGGCTGATTCCAAAACTAGAGCCTGGGGAAGAAAAAATAATTGTCTATCAGTTCAACCTTCAGAATATTATCATTCTGGTAGTGGCGTTGGTCGCTGTTGTGATCATAGCTTTCAACTTTGTTTTCTCGCCGCAGATTTTCAAAAATTACAGGATTGGAAAATCAATTACAGGAGAAAAGGAGATAACAATTTCTATAGATGTGAGGAACAGATCCAGACACGAGATGAGAGATGTGATAGTGAGAGATTTCATACCATCGATTTTGAATGTGGTGGAGAAATTCGACACTGTCAAACCCATGATAAGGAGAGAAGCAAATGGAACTGAATTGATATGGAAATTCGATGTTCTGAAGCCATTCGAGGAGAGATTCATCACTTATAGGGTCAGGCCTTCGACTGAGATGATTGGAACTATGAAACTGCCGAACGCGCACATCAAGTATCTTGGCAAGAAACAGCAGAGAAAAATCATCCTTTCAAAGGGTGTAGTAATCAGATAGAACCTTTTTATATTCTCCATATATGTTATTTTAGTAATGCCCCGGGTAGCTCAATGGCAGAGCAGACGCCTGTAGAAGAGTACAGTCGTACTTTTTAGGAGGACCTGCTCGTATAGTAAGCGTAAGGTTGGGAGTTCAACTCTCCCCCTGGGGATTTTCATCTCTAAATAGAAAAGTATAAAAGATACAAGATTCTATAATAATCTGATGCCGGCCAAATCGGAGGGGTAACACCTGTTCCCGTCTCGACCACAGAAGTTAAGCCCTCCAGAGATCTGGCTTGTACTGAACGAAAGTTCGGGAACTCCAGGACGCTGGCACATCATTTATCATTTTCTCAAATAACAACTTCCACACCAAGGTTCTTATATCAAAACGAAAAGTTTCCTTATGGTCTGTAAATTATGATGGATTAAAAAAATGCAGAAAATTTTGTTAAAAACTTTTAGAATAAAAAGTTATTTATATGGACCTTTTAAAACGGGATTCAATTCATGGATCTATGAACTATCGGTTACACGTGAAGAAGACATTTTCCTATTTTTCAAAGAAATAAATTTTGGTTTAAAAAGTAAAAAGAAGAAATTAATTCAACTCTTAAATACCTATGAAACACTGCTTAATAAATAGACATTTGTTGACGCCCCGATAGTCTAGCCGTTAGGATACAAGCCTGTCAATAAATAGCAGATCGCTTGTGACGTGGGTTCAAAAGAGCCAAAAGCTCTGAAATTCCCGCTCGGGGCGCTTTTTTTCTCCAAATACTCCAAACAGTTAAATTTAAAAGATTTAAATGACTAAATATCTCAATACTATATAGTCAAAGGCCGGTCTTTGGGTGTCGAATTGGTAGTTAATTTCTACACACACATGAACATAAAGTTCTGCCGTAGGACTATTTGGGTGTCGGAATGAAGGAGATAGACATACGAAAGCATGAACTTGTCCCTAAGCACATTCTCTTGAATGAAAACCAGAAGGAAGAACTTTTAAGAAAATACAACATAACTCTGAAGCAGCTGCCGAGAATCCTTGCATCCGATCCTGTCATCAAAATCATCAACGCGCAACCAGGTGATGTGGTGATGATAGAGAGGAACAGCCTGACTGCTGGAAAGATAGACTATTATAGAGTTGTCATAAAGGGATAGAAATGAATGAAAACTTTTTAACTCTATTAGACACCTTCACGAAAGAGAAAGGGCTCGTGAGATTCCAGATAGATTCTTACAATGATTTTGTGTCGAGAAGGATTCCAAAAGTTTTGAGCGAGATTGGGACTATCAAGCCTGAGGTTCCTGAACTTGGTGAATTCAAGATAAAACTCGGGGAGTTTAAAATCGGAGAGCCGCAGGTGAAAGAAGCTGACGGATCTGTGAGGCCTATACTTCCTTTGGAAGCCAGAATCAGAAATCTCACTTATTCTGCTCCGATGTTCATTGAGATGACTCCTGTTCTGAACAACATTGAAAGTGATACTATAGTAGTCAACTTCGGAGATTTGCCTGTGATGGTAAAATCCAAGATCTGCCCTCTGTCGACAATGAGCAAACAGGAATTGATTGAAAATGGGGAAGATGCTGAGGATGCAGGTGGATATTTCATTATAAACGGGACTGAAAGGATTCTAGTCCTTGTCGAAGAGATAGCATCCAACAGAATTATCACTGCAAAAGTGAGTTCTGGGAATGTGACAGACATTGCAAGAATTCATTCAGAGAAAGACGGTTACATACAAAGGCATCTTCTCGAGAGAAAAAGTGATGGGACGATAACAATTAGTTTTGCTAATGTGAACAAGTTGCCTGTGGCCATTCTTTTGAAAGCCCTCGGTCTTGAGGCTGACAAAGATTTGGTGAATGCAATTTCTATTGATCCGCAAATACAAGAAGAATTTTATGCCAATCTTTTCGAAATAGATATTAGAACAAAGCATGATGCACTGGATGCAATTGGCCTGCACATCAAGATTCCTCAGAAGGAATATAGGATAGATAGAGCAGTCAAACTTGCAGACAGATACCTGCTTCCTCATCTGGGGCAAACTCCTGAAAACAGACCTGAAAAGGCAATGTTCTTGGCGAAGGCGATAGGAAAATTGCTCAAACTTCATCTCAACAAGATAGAACCGGACGATTTAGATCACTATTCAAACAAGAGATTAAAGCAGTCTGGAGATCTTTTGGAAATTTTACTACGGGCAATACTTTTAGGAAAGTGGGGACTGATAACAAGAATTACATACAACTACCAGAAGCTGACTAAGAGAGGAAGGTTGCCTCCGCTTCAGGCAATTGTAGAATCGAATGTTCTGACAAATCAACTTGTTTCTGCATTGGCAATCGGATCATGGGTGGGCGGAAGAACTGGTGTCAGCCAGAGGCTTGAGCGAGGAAGCTTCATCAAAACTCTCTCACACATGAGAAATGTCCTTTCTCCACTGACAACCACGCAAGAGCACTTCGAAGCAAGAGAACTTCATCCTACACACTGGGGAAAATTGTGCACGAGCGAAACCCCTGAAGGAGCAACAATTGGATTAAGAAAATATCTGGCGATAATGGCGGAAGTGACAAAAGGTGTTGCAGAAAAGGAGAACAAAGGACTGATGAGCTATCTGCAAAAGGCGGCTGATACGAAATGACAGACATATTTTTAGATGGAAGGTACATAGGGACTACAAAAGATCCTGACAAATTAGTAGAAGATATTAGAGAAAAAAGAAGGAACGGCTTGATTTCAAATCAAGTTAACGTCGTTTATTACAAACATCTTGACGAGATTAAAGTCTTGAGCGACAGCGGAAGAACGAGAAGACCTGTGATAATTATTAAGAACGGGGAGCAAAAACTGAAAGAAGAGCACATAAACAAATTGAAGAGAAAAGAGCTGACTTGGGATGATTTGTTAAAAACCGGAATAATAGAATATCTGGATGCTGAAGAAGAGGAAAATTCTTACATTGCTCTGAGACCAGAAAACGTGACAAAAGAGCACACTCATCTCGAATTGGACCCATCAATCATTCTCGGGCTTTCGGCATCTTTCATTCCTTATCCAGAATACAACAGAGGTGACAGAGTAAACTACGGCGCAAAAATGGTCGGGCAGAGCATTGGAATCTTCACTACAAATTTCCTGAACAGAGTTGATACCAAAACTAATGTGATGCTCTATCCACAAAGACCGCTTGTCCAAACTTATGCGCACAAGATAATTGATTTCGACAAGCATCCGAACGGGATGAATGTGATAATAGCTTTTACTTCTTATGAGGGTTACAACACAGAAGATGCTATAATCATGAACAAGAGTTCTATCGAGAGGGGCCTTCTAAGATCAATAATGTTCAGGACTTATGAAGCTGAGCAGAAGAGGTACATGGGTGGACAGGAAGACATCGTCGGAATTCCTGAAGCAGGTGTGAGAGGATATGCAGGTGAAGACGCATACAAGCATCTTCCTGAAGATGGAATTATCAATCCGGAAACAATTGTCAAATCAGATGATGTTTTAGTAGGAAGAGTTTCACCGTTGAGGTTCTTGGGAAGCATGGATCAATTCATCACCGGAATAGAAAACATCCGAGAAACTTCAATAAGATTGAGGCATGGTGATGAAGGAATAGTAGACAGAGTTTTCATGAGCGAGACGATTGACGGGACGAAATTGGTCAAGGTTGTTATCAGAAATTTGAAGATACCTGAGATCGGGGACAAGATGGCAAGCCGACACGGGCAGAAAGGAATCATCGGATTAATTGTTCCTCAAGAAGACATGCCATTCACAGAGAGTGGGATTGTTCCAGATATAATTTTCAATCCTCATGGGATTCCATCAAGAATGACAATAGGGCAGCTGCTTGAGATAGTTGCAGGAAAAGCTTCGGCCATGTCTGCCAAATATACTTACGCGCCAGCATTCAGCCCTAATACTGAAAAAGAAGTGAGGGAGTTGCTCGAAAGTTTTGGTTTCAGGAATGATGGGAAAGAGACGATGTATGACGGAAGGACTGGAAGAAGATTTGATTCACAGATATTCATCGGAAGTTGCTTCTATCAGAAGCTCGATCATTTGGTTTCGAACAAGATTCATGCGAGATCGAGAGGGCCTGTTACTCTGTTGACAAAACAGCCGACCGAAGGAAGAAGCAAAGAAGGTGGATTGAGATTGGGAGAAATGGAGAAAGATGTGATTCTCTCGCATGGTGCAGCCCTAGTTTTGAAAGAAAGGTTTGATTCTGATAAGACTCTGATTCAGATTTGCAGTGAATGTGGATTAGTGGCCATATGGGACAGGATTAAAAACAAAAAGTATTGCTCTGTTTGCGGCGAGAGCAAGATACTTGATGTGGAAATGAGCTATGCGTTCAAACTGATGCTGGATGAATTGAAGAGTATGTTGATTTATCCAAAGCTAGTGTTAAAAGAGGAATGAAATGTTAGTCGAAAGAATTGAATTTGGAATAATAGATCCGGAAATGGTAAAGAGATTGGCAGTTGCGAAACTGTCAAAGACTGAAATTTATGACCAGGAAGGTTACCCGATTGAAGGAGGGCTGATGGATCCAAGACTTGGAGTAGTTGATCCAGGTGTTAGATGCAGGACTTGTGGAGGATCTGTTGGTGAATGCCAAGGGCATTTCGGTTATCTCGAATTGACTAAACCAGTCGTCCATGTCCATTATGCAAAGATTCTTTTCGGATTGCTGAAACTGATATGCAAAAAATGCAGCAGAATCCTCATTGACCCGAAGGAGATTGAGAGGATTCAGTCGAAGAGATTGGGATTGAAAGATCTCCTGAAGTTGGTCAAGAAGAAATGCCCATACTGCAATTCTGAGCAGGGAAAATTGAAGTTCATAAAGCCTTACACTTTCAGCGAAGGGGCTGAGCTGTTGAGTCCGGTAAAAGTGAGAGAGAGGTTTGAAAAAATTCCGAATGAAGATTTGGAGGTTATAGGATTCAAGAAGATGAGGCCTGAATGGTTGGTTCTCACTTTGCTTCCGATTCCGCCAGTTACTGTCAGGCCGTCTATCACTCTAGAGACCGGTGAGAGATCCGAAGACGATTTGACTCACAAGCTTGTTGACATCGTGAGGATAAATGAAAGATTGAAGGAGAACATTGATTTGGGAGCTCCTGATTTTATTATCGAAGACTTGTGGGAACTTTTGCAATACCACATCGGCACTTATTTTGATAATGAAATTTCTGGTGTGCCTCCTGCAAGGCATAGGTCAGGAAGAATTTTAAAAACTCTATCGCAGAGATTGAAAACTAAAGAAGGAAGATTCAGAGGAAATCTGGCAGGAAAGAGAGTGAACTTCTCTGCAAGAACTGTAATCAGCCCTGATCCGATGATTAACATTGATGAAGTGGGTGTTCCAGAGGTCATAGCCATGGAACTGACTGTACCAGTCAGAGTGAGCGAGAACAATGTAGAAGTGATGAGAAAATTCGTAGTGAACGGCCCTGACATTTGGCCTGGAGCCAATTATGTGATTAGACCTGATGGGAGAAGGAAAAAAATCACACCGCAGAACAAAGAAGAGATTGTAAAAGAAATTGTTCCTGGATATGTGATTGAGAGGCATTTGAAAGACGGGGATATTGCGCTCTTCAACAGACAGCCTAGTCTTCACAGGATGAGCATCATGGCACACAGAGTGAGAGTGATGCCAGGAAAAACTTTCAGATTGAATCTGAGTGTTTGCCCACCATACAATGCAGATTTTGATGGAGATGAGATGAATCTACACATTCCCCAGACTGAAGAAGCCCAGGTAGAGGCCCAAATTCTCATGTCTGTTCAGAAGCATGTGAGAAGCCCAAGATTTTCAGGGCCAATCATCGGCGCGTTCAGAGATCAGGTTTCTGGATTGTATTTGTTGACTGATGGAGAGAAGAAATTTAGCAGGGAAGAATTCACTCAATTCATAAGGGCTGTCGACACCACAATAGAATTGCCTGACAAAGAATACCTCACAGGAAAAGAAATATTCAGCATTTTCTTGCCAAAGGACTTTTCGATTGAGCTGAAAGCAAAATCTGGAGAAAAAGTTGTTATTAAAAACGGAAAATTGATCGAAGGGCCAATAGACAAAGCGGCTGTGGGAGCCGAGGATGGAAAAATTTTGGACAAACTGGAAAGGGAGTATGGTGCCGAGGCTTTTAAGAAGTTCTTGTTTAACATAACAAGATTGTCTATAGAAGTGTTGATGAAAAGCGGATTTTCAATCAGCATTTCTGATCAGGACCTTCCCCCTCAAGCGATGCAAGATATCAAGAGCATAATAGAAGGGGTGAGGAAGGAAGTCGATGATTTGATAGAAAAATTCGAGAAGGGTGAGATAAAAATTCTTGCTGGGCGAACGCCAAAGGAAAGTTTGGAACATGCAATCAAAATCACTTTGAACCAGTCTCTGAACAAGATAGAGACTGTTTTGAACAAGCATCTGAAGAATAATTATACGTTGATGATGGCAAAAAGTGGGGCGAGAGGAAGCTTGGTCAACATGGTTCAGACTGCAGCGATGATTGGACAAGAAACGATAATGGGCGAAAGAATGGAAAGAGGGTATATGAACAGGACTTTCCCACACTTCAGAAAAGGTGACATAAGCCTTGAGGCGAAGGGATTCGTCGGAAGAGGCTTCAAGAGCGGCCTCACTCCATTTGAGTTTTTCTTTGACGCTGTCAATTCGAGAGAGAGCTTAATGGACAAGTCACTGAAGACAAGGCACTCTGGTTACATGGAGAGAAGATTAGTCGGGGCTCTGCAAGATCTGAAAGTCGAGTATGACGGTACTGTCAGAGACTCTGCAAACAGGATAGTTCAATTTGTACCAGGTGAAGATGGATTGGATCCGTCAAAAATTGAAAGGGGAGGATTAGATGTCAGCAGAATCGCAGACAGATTATTCGGATGAAATAGTTTTGCCGGAAAATCTGATGCAGCAGATTGAAGCTGCAGTGAAAAGCAAAAAATTGAATAAAGAGCAGAGAGCGAAATTAGAGGAAGAAGTCAAAAAATATTTCATAAAAAGCAAGTTCGAACCTGGAGAGACTGTAGGGATTTTGGCAGCGGAGAGTATCTCAGAACCTGCAACTCAGATGACAATGAGGACATACCACTTTGCAGGATCTGCAGGAGTGAAAGTAACATATGGATTGCCTAGGCTGATTGAAATTTTTGATGCCAAGAGGGAGCCTGAAACTCCGGTCATGACAATTTTCATGAAACCCCAGTTCAACAGCAGGGAGACTTCGGCTGAGATAGCAGAAGACATGATTGAAAAGAATGTCCTCATGGTCTCGAAAACATTTTCTATAAGTCTGAATGACAATTCAATCGAGATTGAACTCACTGACATGAAAAAGGCCGGAAAGATAGCAAGGATTATAAAAGAGGGCATAAAAGATCTGGAAATCAAGGAAAAAACTCATTCCATTTCGATAAAGCCGAAGGCCGAGGTGACAGTGAAAGAATTGCAGAAGTTGAAGGAGAAAATCATGGAGTTGCATGTGGACGGGATCAAGGGGATCAGAAATGCGGTCGTGAGGAGAGAGGAAGAGGATTGGCTTATTAATACTATTGGTTCTAATCTTCACGAAGTGATGGACTTGAAAGAAGTGGACGAGACTAGGACTGTCACAAATGACATCCATGAGATATCAAGAGTGTTGGGGATAGAAGCTGCGAGAAATACCATAATGAATGAAGCATTGAGGACATTACAAGAACAGGGACTTGATGTAGATGTCAGGCATGTCATGCTCGTCGGAGATATAATGACGCTCAGCGGAGGCGTCAAATCAATCGGAAGATACGGAGTAGCAGGTTCTCAGACTTCAATTTTGGCAAGAGCTGCTTTTGAGGAAACCATCAAGCATCTGGTCAGGGCTTCTGTAAGGAATGAGATTGATAATTTCAAGGGGATTTTCGAGAATGTCATGGTCGGCCAGGTTGTTCCTTCAGGGACCGGGATGTTCGACCTGGTTGCGCAATTCGAAAGGAAGGAAGAGAAGAAATGAACTTGCAGGAAGAAGTCCAGACAGCTGTGAAAAATGATAAAGCGGTTCTGGGATACAGGCGCTCGATCAAGTTTATAAAATTGAATGCACCGAAACTAATTGTGATAGCCAATAACATGCCTCAGAATTTGAGAAATGAAATAGAGCACAATGCTAAAGTCAGTGATGTTAAAGTGGAAATATTCAATGGGACGAGCACGGAATTGGGAATAATCTGTAGCAAGCCTTTTCCTGTAAGCGCTTTGGTGATAAAAGGATAGACATGTCGCTCAGTTTTGATAATGACACCATAAGACTGATGAATCTTTTCGAGAATATTACAGGCGCGCCTGTAAAAGATTGCTTGATTGACAATGAGAATGGGATTGTTTATTTTGTCGTTGATGATAATAAGGTGGGAGTGGCGATTGGGAAGAATGGGAATGCAGTGAAGAAAGCTGAGAGGATGATTGGAAAGAGCATCAAGCTGTTTGAATTCTCCAAGGACGTTGCCACTTTTGTGAAAAAGCTGATTCCGCAGACGAACAATGTGAAGATCAGGAATGAAGATGATAAAGTGATTGTTGAGATAAAGATTGACAAGAAAGACAAGGCCATGGTAATCGGGAGAGATGCAAGGAATTTAAAGTTATTTAAAGAATTATTGCAAAGGAGTCATAATGTTGACGACCTTGTGATAAGGTGAATTAATGGCAAGAGGGGAATTTGCAGCTAGAAAATTGAGAAAGACTAGACAAAGGTTTAGATGGAAGAAGACTTCTTACAAGAGAAGGATGCTGCAGATGTGGAAGAAGGATCCTTTGGAAGGTGCTCCGCAGGGAAGAGGTATAGTTCTTGACAAGAGAGGAGTGGAGCAGAGGAAGCCTGCATCAGGATTGATCAAGGCTGTGAGAGTCCAGCTGATAAAGAATAATGTCCAAGTGACAGCGCACGTTCCTGGAGACGGGGCGATCGAGAAGGTAAATGAACATGATGAAGTCCTGATTGAAAGTATCGGTGGGGCGCAAGGTGGGCCAAAGGGAAGCATGTGGGGAATCAAATATAAAGTCACTGCTGTGAACGGAGTGGCTCTCAGCGAGATTCTCTCTGGAAAGAAGCAGAAGCCAACTAGGTAGATGACATGGAGATAAAAATTTTTGACAGATGGTCTGTGAAGGATGTTAAAGTCGAAGACAAAGGATTAGAGCAATATATCAATCTCAAGCCGGTTCTAGTTCCTAGGAGCGGAGGAAGATATGCAAAACATCAGCTGCATAAGAGCAAGATGAACATAGTTGAAAGGCTGATGAACAAGCTGCAGGTTCCTGGGCACAGAAGCAAGAAGCACATAATCACTTCTGGAAAAGCTGTCGGGAAGACAAACATACATTACAAGATCATAATAGCTGTTTTTGAAAGAATTGAGCAGCAGACTAAGAAAAATCCTATAGAAGTTTTGGTGAAGGCAATAGAAAATGCTGCATTGAGGGAAGAGATTACCCAATACCAAGTGGGGGGGATAATGGTAAGAAGAGCTGTAATAACTTCTCCGCAAAGGAGGGTTGACCTCGCTCTCAGAACTATAGTCCAGACCGCATACAGGAAATCTTTCGGGAAGAAAGACACGATGGTTGATTCCTTGTCGAACGAAATTCTCGGCGCTTACAATAAGGACACGCAGAAATCTGAAGCTGTCAAAGAGAAAGAGAGGATAGAGAGAGAATCCGAAGGCGCAAGATAAAGTATCCTCGAATAAATAAATTATATGGAATGGTACGTTTTTGCGATTGGAACTGCTATCTTGTCAAGTGTTGCTGCGATAATTGAGAAGAAGACTCTCTTGAAGGAAAATGCGCTCGAGTTCTCCGCAGTCCTCGGATTGTTCAATGTTCTTGTTTCATTGCCGATTCTTTTTTTGATCAGTTGGGATCTCAGTTACAAAGTATTGATTTTCATATATGGAATTTCAATCCTAGGAGCTGTTGCATTTTATCTCATTGCAAAAACTCTCAGGCATATGGACATCTCACTTCAATCGCCATTGTTAAACTTTGAATCGGTAATCGTGTTGGTTCTTGCAATTCTGCTGCTGGGCGAGTCTGTAACGACCATCCAAGTCATCGGAATTTCTATCCTAGTTGTTGGAGGATATCTGCTGGAGCTGACAAAAAAATTGAATTTGAAGACTCCGTTAAAAAAGTTCTTGAAATCAAAATCAATCCATCTCATCTTCATTGCTTTGATCCTATATGCTTTCTCTTCATTGGGAGACAAAGTAGTTCTGAGTTACATTGATCCTCTGAAATACATTCTGCTAGTTCAGGTGTTCATCGCTGTCAACTATGTGATCATGGTTTCTGTGTTGGGAAATGGCTTGCATTCAATCAGGCATGGTATCAGGAATGCGTGGAAATATATTTTCCTGATGGCAATTGTCACGACATCTTACAGATTATTGCAGGCGCAGGCAGTGTCTATGGCTTTTGTAAGCCTGGTGATTCCGATAAAAAAATTAAGCACGGTCATCGCAACATTCTTTGGGGGAGAGTTTTTCCATGAGAAAAGGGTGATTTTCAGGACTGGGATAGCAATAATAATGGTTATTGGAGCGGTGCTGATAATTTTGGGATGAACCTATGCATTTAAAAGAGTTAAGATATAAAAACTAATTTACTTTAACGGTGTCGCAATGGCAAAAAAGACGATGACTGAGAGAATTGTCGAGGCAATGAATGATCCTGTGAGAATTAGGAATATCGCGACATCTTCCCACGTACATCATGGAAAGACCACCCTCACTGACAATCTGATGGCCGGAGCTGGGATGATAGCCGAAGAGATGGCAGGAAAAGTCATGTACACATGGTTTGATCCTGAGGAAAGACAGAGGCAGTTGACAGTCTATGGGGCGAATGTTTCGATGGCCCACGAATTCGAAGGAAGTGACTATCTGATTAATTTGGTAGATACTCCAGGACACGTGGACTTTGGTGGAGACGTCACCAGGGCGATGAGAGCGGTTGACGGGACTATTGTTTTAGTGGATCCTGTAGAAGGGATAATGCCACAGACTGAGACTGTTTTCAGGCAAGCCTTGAGAGAAAGAGTGAAGCCAGTTTTGTTCATCAACAAATCAGACAGGTTGATAAGGGAATTGAAGATGACTCCGGAGCAGATGATAAAGAGATTTGAGGATGTGGTCAGGGATGTCAATTTTCTGATTCAGAAATATGCCGAGGAGGAGTATAAGGAGAAATGGCTGGTGAGTGTAAATGACGGGACAGTTGCGATCGGGTCTGCTTACAGGAGATGGGCGATTTCAATTCCTTATATGAAAAAGACTGGAATCACTTTCAAAGACATAATCGAACTGACAAATTCCGGGCGGGAGGAAGAATTGGCGAAGAGAGCTCCACTGCATCAAGTTATTCTGGACATGGTAATAAAGCATTTGCCTTCGCCGATGGAGGCTCAGAAATACAGATTAGATAAAATTTGGAAAGGAGATTTAGGCAGCGACGCGGCGAAGGACATGATCACATGCAATAAAGACGGCAGGCTTGCGATGATCATCACAAAAATGGTCCCTGACCCACATGTGGGGTTTGTTGCGACAGGGAGATTATTTTCTGGGAGAATTTCCAAAGGAAAGGATGTTCGTTTGATTGCACAGCACATGAATCAGAAGATTCAGCAAGTTGGTGTATACAAGGGGATAAACAGGATTCCAGTTGAAGAAGTTGTGGCTGGAAACATCGGCGCGATTGTTGGAATTCAAGATGCATTTTCTGGAGAGACTGTTTGTGATATCGACAAACTAATAGAACCATTCGAGGAGATTAAACATATTTTCGAGCCAGTTGTCACTAAGGCCGTTGAACCGAAAAATGCGATGGAACTTCCAAAACTTGTAGAAACTCTAAAAAAAATTGGAAGGGAAGACACTACTTTGCAGATCAAGATCAATCAGGAGACTGGAGAATATTTGGTATCTGGATTGGGAGAACTCCATTTGGAGATTAAAGTCGAGCACAAGCTGAGAGATTTGGGAATAGCTGTCGAGATGTCTAAACCAATTGTAGTTTATAGAGAAACAGTATTTGAGGAATCGCCAGAGGTGGAAGGAAAATCTCCAAACAAACACAACAAGTTTGAGGTTATTGTAAAGCCGTTGGAGCAGAGCGTCTATCAGGCGATGCTGGACGGGGAGCTCCCATCTAAGCAAGAAATCAAAGGGAGAAATGTGGACCTGGCAAAGAAGTTTGCAGAAAAAGGAATGGATTACGATGAGGCTAAATCGATGGTACTGATTCACAACAGGAACGTCTTCATGGATCAGACAAAGGGAATTCAATTCATGAACGAAGTTATTGAGTTGGTGAAAGAGGCTTTCATAGAGATGATGGAAGAGGGGCCGTTGGCGAAAGAGCCTTGCACGAGATTGAAAATAATTTTGAATGATGCTGAGCTTCACGAAGACCCAGTCCACAGAGGCCCAGGGCAAGTGATACCTGCTGTGAGATTTGCCATAAAAGAGGCGATGCTTCATGCGAACGCCACGATGCTGGAACCTAGACAGGTAATTAGAATTGATTTGCCATCTGAACTTGTCGGAGATGTGATAAGGGGAGTCGAGAACAGGAGAGGGCAGATACTTGACATGAAAGAGGAGAGGGGAGCTTCGATAATTTCAGCGAAGATACCAGTCTCAGACATGTTTGGTTTTGATGCCGCTCTGAAATCTACTACTTCGGGAAGAGGGTTTTACAGCCTTGTCGAGACTATTTTCGAAAAGCTGCCTGGAGAATTGAGAGATGGAGTGATAACTGAAATTAGAAAAAGGAAAGGACTTCCTGAAGGAATGCCAAAACCAGAAACTTAGGAGAACTGTAACATTTATAAATCTTTATGCTCAATTAAGGGTATAGTAATAATTCGGGTGTAAGAATGTCTAACAAACCACACATTAACCTGATGACAGCAGGCCACGTAGACGCTGGAAAATCTACTTTGATTGGTAGATTGCTCTACGATACTGGTGCTATCAGAGAAGAGGAAATGAGAAAGCTGAAAGAATTAGCTAAAGAGCTGAAGAAAGAGACCTTTGAATTCGCTTTCGTCATGGACCAAGTAAAGGAAGAGAGAGAAAGAGGAGTTACAATTGACATTGCCCACAAGCCATTCGAGACTCAGAAATGGTTCTTTACTATTATCGACGCTCCGGGACACAGAGACTTTGTCAAGAACATGATTACCGGTGCTGCCCAGGCAGACGCTTGCGTTTTCGTGGTTTCTGCAAAAGAGGGAGAAGGAATCCAAGAGCAGACAAGGGAACACGCCTGGCTGTTGAAAGTTCTCGGAATAAATCAGATGATAGTTGCTTTCAACAAGATGGACGCGAACAATTATGATGAGAAGAGATTCAATGCACTGAAAGAAGAAGTGAGCAAGTTACTGAAGACGATTGGATACAAGGTTGAAGAGATTCCATTTATTCCAGTTTCTGCTTTTGTCGGAGATAATGTAGCAAAGAAATCAGACAAGATGCCTTGGTACAAGGGTCAGACGTTGGTTGAGACTATGGATTCTTACATAAAAGAACCTGACAAACCAACGACAAAACCGCTTAGAGTGCCTGTCCAAGATGTCTATTCAATCACCGGAGTAGGAACTGTCCCAGTAGGAAGAGTTGAAACCGGAGTGATGAAAATAAATGATACTATTGTTTTTGAACCGTCGGGAGTGAAAGGTGAAGTGAAATCAATCGAAGTCCACCACACGCAAATTCAAGAAGCAAAGCCTGGTGACAATGTAGGTTTCAATGTAAGAGGCGTGAACAAGGCTGACATAAGAAGGGGAGATGTAGTCGGGCATCCTAACAATCCTCCAACAGTCGCAAAAGAATTCACTGCGCAGATAATCGTTTTACAGCATCCGACTGTTATCACAAATGGATACACTCCTGTATTCCACTGCCACACCGAATCAATCGCATGCACGATCACTGAGATAATTGCGAAGATTGATCCAAGGACTGGAGCTGTTGTGCAAGAAAAGCCTGATTTCATAAAGGCCGGGGATGCTGCGAAGATAAAAGTAACTCCTACCAAGCCATTTGTAATTGAGAAGAATGCGGACTTTCCTGAACTCTCAAGATTTGCCATTAGAGATATGGGGATGACAGTTGCAGCTGGTGTGTGCTTGGATGTAGTCAAAGCCAAGTAAGTTTTTACCGATTCGTTCAAGGAAATTCTTCTGCGAAAGCTTTAAATCATATCGCAATACAACAAAATAGAGTGATTGAATGCAAATTGCAAGGATAAAATTGACAGGAAGGGATCCTAAAGAATTGGACAACATCAGTGTCGAGATTAAAGAAGTCGCAAAAAAGTTTGGAGTCGATTATCACGGACCGATTCCTCTTCCGACAAAAATCATGAAAGTTACCACATTGAAGACTCCTTGCGGCGATGGGACTGGACATGGGAATGCTACTTTTGACAAATGGGAAATGAGGATACATAAGAGGATGATTGACGTACAGGCTGACGACAGGGCTCTCAGGCAGATAATGAGGGTATCAATTCCTCAGGGCGTTCATGTTTCTATACAATTG
>JAZDPU010000004.1:0-8321 GCA_043797345.1 Candidatus Aenigmatarchaeota archaeon
GCTCAGAATCACTCCCTTCGCCTTGTTCATCGTTATCGTCTGGCCAGGGGTAGGATCTATATCCTGCTCTCTGAATTTTGATTCAGGAATAAGTTTTATCAAATCGGGAAATCTTTTTCCAAATCCATTCTCCGGAGGGACTTCAACCGTCTTCTTCTCTCCGACTTTCATTTCTTTCAAAACTTCATTCAATCCTGGCATCACAAAATTGGCATCCACTATCACAGGTATTGGTCCGTACTTGAACTCCGGATTGTATATCCCTTCTTTTTTTTGCCACATCCTCTTTAGTGATGTCAAATACCATCCCGCTCTCTTTGATTCTCCCCACATAATCTATTTTGACAAAATCTCCGGAATTCATCAGATCATCTTTCTTCCCTGGCAGATTTTACAGAAGGCAGTTCCTTCAACCACGCACAGAGGGCACACTTTGCTCCCACACGAGTGGCATGTGAACAAACCTGGAGAAAACCTTTTGCAACTTTGACAGATTCCGCCTAATGTCATTTTTTCACTTTTGTTTTTTAACTATTAAAATTAAAATGCGGGAGGTGAGATTTGAACTCACGAAGGGACTATTGTGGTCCTTTTGGATACCCACAGGATTTCTTCATCTTTCCATCAGAACTTAATGGATTAGATCCTTAAGTTTCGCACTCCTGTGTCCTGCGCCATTGCCGGGCTAGGCGACTCCCGCGTATTTCTATTCACGTTTGCTCTTTAAAAATCTTGGTAGGATTAGAATTTATTTTAACTTGCCGACGCTCTTCTCGAAATCTGACATCTTATCTTCGAACATCTTCCCGGCAGCTTCCACTATTTTTTCCGGCTCCAGGCCACTGGCGCTCTCCACATCAAAAACAAAAGTATTTTCGCTGAACTCTGATTTTATCGTGTCAGGTGGGCAGATATCAACTGCCTGCATCACAAGATTCGCAGTCTGAGCATCTGTTATCACAATCTTATCTTTCGCATCCTTCAAACTCTTTTTAGCGTATTTCTCAATAGCCTTTCTGCAAACTTCCCCCTCCACCATCTTCGTGTCTATGGTGACAGTCTGAGGATTCCTATATCCGACGATAGCAGCCTGCCATTTCACATGCTTCTTCCCTGTGCCAAGCTGAGCGATCGCCTCAAACTGAAGCTCCTCTCCTTCGAATAGTTCCACAATCGGTATTTTGTCAAAAACAGGCTGGACATCCTTTGCCTTGGTTTTCATTTCTGACGAATAAACAATCCCAGGTCCTTTCTTCTTCAAAACAAACTCCACCTGGCAATTCACGCATCCCTTTCCTTCGCATTCACATTCTTCAGGAGTATTGTAAGCTTTCTGATCAAAAGTAATAGGTATCTGCCCGATTCTGTTAGCAACCAGCTCGTCAGGAAGCGACGAATCATTCTTTCTGAAATCGACCCATTCAACCGCCATCGTCTCCACTTCATTCATCATGATCCTTCTCAATTCATTTGCAAAAGCGGCTGATATGTCTTCGACAGAAAAACTAATCTCTCTTTCATCCTTACTTAGAACCTGTATTTTCATTCAATCACTTTAATTTTCGTTTGATTTAAATTTATACTCTTCTTCCACGCCTGCCACCCTTTCTTCTTGTGGTGTCATGCGGAATCGGCGTAACATCTTCAATCATTCCAATCCTCAATCCGGCTCTCGCCAATGCCCTGATTGCCGGCTGGGCTCCCGCTCCTGGAGATTTGTTGTGATGCCCGCCTTTTGCTCTGACCATGATGTGAATTCCGATCAATCCTTTCGCGATTGCATTTTCAGCCGCTTTCCTTGCAGCCTGCATGGCCGGGAAAGGCATTCCCTCTTCCCTGTCCTTGTCGGTCATCATTCCACCGGAAAATCTTGCAACAGTCTCAGATCCGGTTATATCAGTGATATGGACGATCGTGTTGTTTGCAGTAGAGAATATATGCGCTATTCCCCACCTTTCAGCTTTCTCTTTCATTTCGTCACCGGCGGCTCGATTTTTTTCTGCAGAGGAACTATTCTCAATTCAATCTTATCTTCCTCGTCCCTCGGAACTATATAACTGGGATAAACTACCTTCTTTCCTTTAATCATCACATGTCCGTGGACTATATACTGCCTGGCCTGTTTAGCTGTGGTGACAAGGCCGCGAGTAACTAAAACCGTTTGTAATCTTCTCTGGAGAATCTTATCCAACGTCAAACCAAGAACATCATCTATAGTCGCACCCTCTTCCATCACTCCTATGCCGACCAGTTTTTTTACAATCATCCTCTCAGCCTCTTTGTCTTTTGTCGCTGCCAATTTTCTGGCGAATCTTCTGAATTTTCTCAGCAAAGTCTCCGCCTTCCAGATCTCTTCTTTCTTCCTCAATCCAAAACTTTTCAAAACTTCCCTTTCCCTTTCGATCCTCTGCTTGTCCCATGCATGAGATGGGGTCTTGTAAGATTTTCTCTGTCTTTTCATTCAATCACTTTTTCTCTTCCTTTACCGGAGCGGTTTTTGGTTTCTCCCCTTTTTTTTCATCAGTTCCTGAAGCGGGCATCGCAACTTTCGCTCCCTTTCTGACTACACCGACGGATCTTCCGCCTCTGAACTTGCTTCTCGTCCTCTGTCCTCTAACAGGAAGTCCCAGCATGTGCCTTCCGCCCTTGTAAGTCTTAAGATCAATCATCCTCTGGATGTCGAACTTTCTTGAAATTTCAAAATCAGAACCAGACAAATGCAAATCAGCCCCAGTCGCAAAGTCGTGCTTTCGATTGAAACTCCATGCAGGAATTCCATGCTTCGCAGGATTTTTTATCACATCCTCGACTTGCTGCAGCTGTTCTTCCTTCAAATCTCCGAGATTCACATCAGGATCAAAATTTAGCACATTTATGATCGAATGGCTCATCGAATAAGAGATACCTTTTATTTTTGTCAGAGAAACTTTCAATGATTTGTTCCCGTCAAGGTCAGTCCCGATTACTCTGACAAGCTGTCTAACTTCCTGCCCTTTCTTTTCGACCTTCGGCTTCTCCTTGGTCTTCTCCTTTAATCTCTCCTCTTTCAGTCTCTCTTTGTTCTCATCTTTCACTTTCATCTTTGTAGAGCCCATTCCATCCCTCTATAGTAATCAATATATCTGTCGAAATAGTTTTTAAGCTTTTCAAACAGAGTGGACCAAGGGGGATTCGAACCCCCAACTTCTTGCAGTATGGTTAAATTGCCATGCAAGCGGTCTATCACGCATCCGTACCGTTGACCTATTGGCCCCTCTATAAAAAACACTATACAGAACCAGCATTTATTTCTTCCTAGACCATTTCCTTTTTTTAGGATCTCTTCCCATCGCCTGGTTTCTCTCGCATTTTCTAGAGCAGAAATAAAAAATCGTCCCGTCGTTCTTGACGTACATCTTTCCCGTTCCAGATTTCATCAATTTTCCGCAGAAAGAGCACTTCAATTTTCTCACCTGCTCCTCATAGTTCCGGACGATTCCATCTCAGTCTCTCTCAGCAAAAGAATGTCCCCGACTTTTATCGGCCCCATGACATTTCTTGTCAGTACTTTTCCCTTGTCCGGTCCTTCCATCACTCTGCATCTCACCGTCATAACTCCCCTGACTCCAGACCTTCCTAAGAGTTGCAGAACTTCGGCAGGATAAGAATCGTCAACCATTCAATCACTTTGGCATTTCTTGTATCTTCTTGATTATCATCTTGACAGTTTCTTTACCTTCTCCAGGGTCGACTATCGCAGCTGCGGCCGAAGGAACGTCAATCCCGATGGCTCTTCCAAGCTCCATCTTGCTAGGAATGTGGACATAAGGAATCTTCTTCTCGTCGCAGAGCGGAGGCAAGTGCATCACTATCTCTGGAGGCTCTACGTCGCTGGCTATCACGACTAAAGCTGCTATACCTTTCTCTATAGCCTTTGTAGTTTCATTTGTGCCTTTTCTAACTTTTCCCGTGTTCTTTGCCATTTCAAGTGCTTGGAGCACCTTGTCTGTCAAATCTTTCGGTAGTTCAATCTTATTTGTCATCTGACCACCTCATCCTTTTTATATCATTTATGTGCAAAGTATAAAACCGTTTCTTTTCCGACCGAATCTACTCTACAAAATCCGATCCTCATCAGCTGGATTAGTTCGTCTTTATTTAAATCTTTAACATTCTTCTCGGCCATCCCGGTTTTCACAGTTCCGTCAGGCATCACAATTTTTATTTCCACATTCGGCTCTGAAACCCACTGAATCTTCGGGAGCTCCATTCTCAGTTCCTTGTCAATAAATTTGGAATTCTTCCCAAGCTTCACATTATACAAATCCATCAGCCTCACTTCCTTCCCATCCAATTTTTCCAAATCATCTTTTTCAATGAAAATCCTCTCTCCGACTTGCAATTTTCTTTTTCCTTTTTTTGGAAAGTCTGGATGGACTGGAGCTTTCGCTTCTTTTATCTTCGGGGATTTTTCAATTTTTATTTCCACCGGATTCAAAACTGCAAAATATCTGTTTGCCTCTGAGTCGATTAATTTTCTGTTTTCCGCATACAGGATTTCAGCAGGGACGCTCACGTCAGCCTGGCTCAATCCCATCTTCAGCACGAATCTCCTGACGGCTTCAGGTTTTATCCCTCTTCTCTTCAATGATTGCATGCTCCAAGTCCTAGGGTCGTCCCATCCCTGATACACTCCCTTCTCTATGTTTTTTCTAGATTCTGTCTTGCTCAGCTTCATCTCATCAAGACTTATCAGACCATAATGAATAAATTCAGGCTTGTCCCACATGAAATTTTTCCAGATGTGCTCTTCCATCATGTCCTCCATCAAAAGATCTTTCCCTCTCAGTATGTGGGTGACTCCGAGGAGATGGTCGTCTATTGCCCATGAAAATTCCAAGAGCGGCCAGACGTGATATTTGGTCCCTACGCGCGGATGCCTCCTTCTGACAACTCTAAGAAGAACTCTATCTCTGAAAGCAAAGTTAGGATGTTTCATGTCAGTCTTCAATCTCACCACTGCCTGGCCTTCCTGATATTTTCCATCTATCATGTTCTTCCACAATTTCAGATTGTCATGCACGGATTGATTTCTGTGTTCGCATGAGATTCCTTCCACCCTGTTTTTCCTCAGGACATCTGCCTTACAGAAGCACACATACGCATCTCCCATCTCTATCAGCTCTTTCGCATAATCGTAAAAAATCTGCAGCCTGTCAGATTTGTAAATTGGATTTTCATGCTTCACTCCAAGCCATTTCAAGGATTCGAGAATCAAGTCATACCCTTCAGGGATTATCGGCTTCTCTTCCGATCCTATGGTGTCGTCAAAGACTAAATATAATTTCCCATGATACCTTTTCGAATATTCGTCATTCAAAATTACCATCCTTGCATTTCCGATGTGCAGAGGACCGGACGGATAGGGGGCCAGCCTCATCACAACTTTTCCGAATTTTGCATTAGCCAGTTCATGGAGCCCTTCTTCCTTTACTTCTTCTTTCTCTATCTTCCCGAATTTTTTCAATTCCTTAGATCGCTTTTCCTGGTTCCAAGAATTAACTTCCTCGACAGTTTTTTTTATCTGAGAAATAAGCTCTTTTATTTTTTCTTTATATTTCGGATCTTCTGCGATGATTTTTCCGATCACTGACTGCAGATCAGCCTTCCCTTCATGCTCAACGGCATTGATGAGCGTGTGCTTCAATATCAAATCTTTCATGCTATCTATTCAGAATTACAAATTTAATAAATTATAATCGATGCAAAGCCTGTCGTGGAGACGCTGCCTTCGTCAATCTCAGAAGAAGTCGCATATTTCAGCAGCTCTCCTTTTTTTGCCCCCATCACTTTCGCCGCAACCATCGCAGTCGCAATAGCTCCATACCCGCACATGTTGATGTTCTTCGCAGCGATCTTGGAGAAGAAGTCCCTCTCATCAAGTTTGGAGATGGATTTTATCAATTCTCTGTCATTCTCTTTAGCTATTCTCACAGGCACGTCTCTGGAAAAATCACTGCTCGCGAGAATCTTCCATTCTTCATTACTTTTCTTCAAGACTTTCCCGATTCCTTTCCCGACTAATTTGCAGCTTTCCAAAAGCGTCTCGTCTGGAAAATCATTCCTTACAACTATAGGGACGAACTTGAATTCTCCGAAAAGATTCTGGAGAAATGGAAGCTGCATCTCTATCGAGAATTCATTCTCATGGGCAACGATGTCATAATCAAGAATCTTTGATTCGTTTGTCAGAGCATCAGCCAAATTCTCGTTTATTATCACCTCTCCGAATGGAGTCTTCCACATCCCCTTCTTCGAGATTGAAAATGCTGACCCTTCTTTCGAATGGTTTGCCCCTAAAATCAGATAATTGGCAGGTTCCAATCTTGAATATGCCCATGCTGCTATCGGGCCTGATGTCAGGATGTTCGAATGAGGGACTATCGCTCCGATCAGCTTCTGCCTTTTGAAGCTCTTCGGCCCTTTTGGATGGCTGAAGCTGCTCTCGATCTCCTTTTTCAGCATCTCTTTTTCTATCGAGTACATCTCTCCTGCAACCGCAGGCGGCCTTATCAGCATGCTCTTCCTCTAATAAAGTGATTATGCCTTCAGGGATTAATTTTTGGTCTTTTTCGCCGCAAAATCTATTCATATTCTAGAAAACATGTTTCTTATCATGTTTATTAAAAGTATAAATATGGTTTGAAGAGAAAATAGTATTAGCTGTGTGGTTAGTTGCCGAAAGAAAAAAACATTTCAAAACTTTTCCTCCGAATGAAGCCAGTGAAATTACTCATCAGTTTAAAGAGCGGTCCGAAATATGCGACCATCCTTTCAAAAGAAGTCGACTGCACTTATTCGCATACGGTCAAACTCTTGGACCAGTTCAAAATATATGGATTGGTCGACTTTGAAAAGAAGGGAAGGATCAAGATAGTCAAGTTGACAGAGGACGGGCAGGAGCTCGCGCATTCTGTCGAAGGGAGCATGATGAAGCTTTCCAAGATGAGAGAGAAAAGCAGCTAATTCTTATCCTGAAACCAAATTATTTTTATGTCGTTGCTCACAACAATCGTGGTGATATTTTTTGTTCTGTTGTCCGTCTATTTTTATTACTACCTCAAGCAGAGCAGGACAGTCGTCCCGATAATAAATGAATTCAATTCTAATTTCACAGCGACTGCAACATCAACAGCCCCGCCGATAACTTACACTACCACTCCGCTTCTTTTTCCAAATATAAGATGGGCCATGATGCCTCTGTCTGTCTACACAGTAATTTCCAATTGTTCAAGCGTCCAGGTCTCAGACGTCTCAGAGGCTTTGCAAATCTGGGAAGAGAAAACAAGTGGGTTGATTTCTTTCACTACTGTCAATTCTGATAATGCGGATGTGGTTGTAGATTGCTCTAAAAATAAGACTTCAACCAGAGAAGGCAGGCAAATAATCAGCAAGGTCGGCGAAGGTGGGCCGTCGAGCATATATGACACAGGGCTTTTCAATCTTACGACTAGGGGGAAAATCATTCTGTTCACATCTGGGACAGATTGCAAGATGCCGATAATAGCTTTGCACGAGATGGGCCACGTCCTCGGTTTGGATCATTCTGAGAATCCGAGCAGCATCATGTACGAGTTTGAGGAATGCGATCAGGCCATCACTCCTGAAATCGTCAGCACTCTACAATCACTTTATTCATACCCGTCCAACCCTGATTTGTATTTCGAGAATGCTACTGCCATCCAAAGTAATTTTTACTTGTCCGTAAACTTCACAGTGAAAAACGAAGGATTGATTCCCTCGGATTCGACAACAGTCTCAGTCCTCGTAAACGGCAATCAAGTGAAAAGTATTGATTTGTCTTCAATCAAGCCTGCCCAAGGATATTTCTACTCTCTTGGAAACATACTGGTAACTAATGAAGTGACTGATTTGAAACTTGTCATCGATCCTATGAACCAGTTGGACGAATTGGACAAGTCAAATAATTTCCTGTCTCTTACTCCCGGATAGGGAGACTGCAAAATTTAAATACCCTTCTGCCAAATAAAAATCATGGCCAAAAAGAAGAAAGCCCATGCTAAAAAGAAAGGAACGGGAAGATCAATTTCTAAAGTGGAGAGAGAAGGATTTAGGACTACTCTGGAAGAGGAAGAATTTCCGATAAAGCTGAGGCAGAATAAAGCATTGAAGAGGCTGGAGAAGGATGTCGTGGATCAGGAAAAGAAGACTGACAAGGAGCTTGACGAGGCCGACAGAGACGTCTTCGAAGATCCGAGGGAGAAGGAAGAAGGGCTTGGGATAGAAAAAGACGAAGATGCTGGAATTTATCCTTATCCTGA
>JAZDPU010000005.1:0-18007 GCA_043797345.1 Candidatus Aenigmatarchaeota archaeon
AATGAAATAGGCCACTACGGCAACTATTACGATGATGATAACTATCCAAATCCAGATTCCCGAATCTCCACCAGAGGTTGTCGGCTTTTCAGCACATGAGCCGTCTGATTTGCATACGGGCAAGTCGTCCGGACAGTTGCAATTTTCGCAGTCGTCAGTCAAACTTCCAGAGGTTGAGCAGAATTTTGGTTTTTCAGATGAGCAATCGCCATAAGAAGTGCCATCACTACATGTATCTTCAGTCACAACTCCAGAGCATTGGCACTGATTGTTTGAACTACAAACTCCTGTGACGTTCCCTTGGTTCTTACATTGCTGATTGCAGACATCGTTGTCGCAAGAAGTTGAAATCTGTGAAACATCTATCCTGGGACAATCTGATTTTGTTGTCCTGTCGTCGCAGAGAGCCTTTCCATAGTAAGCTCCGAACGAATCAGGCGACCAGATTGCAGCTCCATTTGTGAATGGAATTTTGAAAACCGGGGACCCTGAGCAATCCGAATTCTTGTAGATTGTCAAGAGGCCGCTTGTGCAAATGTTGATGTTGCAGTTACAATTTCCCTGGTTGCATGGAGTGCAGGTGATGTTTGCGGCAAAGGCTGGTAAAACAAATACCAAAAATGCTGATATAATTGAGATTAGAAAAATTCCGAATCTGATTTTATTTTTCTTCATCTTAACACCTAACTACAAATTATCGATTGCAATTCTGAAGCTGTGGACCATGAAATCGGGTTCACTTTTTTGATGTCTGATTGCAAATAAGCTTGCCATGAAACATAATAAGTGCCGGTTCCAAGTGAGCTGCAATAGTAAGGCTGAGAAATCTGACCTTGTATTTGAGGAAGTGTGAATGTTGTAGGATCTTTTACTGAACCTGTCGATTTGAGCGATACAAGATAAATTAAAATGACATTTTCGCTCATGCCGTTGTTGTAGGACAAGTCGCATTTGTATGCGGAAGTTGTTCCTGAGAGTGGAGAACATAAAAAGCTTGTGACTATGAAATTGCCTGTTATTGGAGGTGTTGTGACAGTAGTCCCGTTTATGTTGATTGTTGCGGTCACTGCCTTGGCATTTTGAGTATCATAACAAATGGCCGTGACATCAACTTTTCCTCCTTGCGTTGCTGTGAATTTGGAGGCGAAAGTTTGTGAATTTATTATATAAGATGGGGGAGTTCCTGGAATTGGAGTTCCGTAACCGTTTGCGAAAAATATTCTACCAGAACTGCAGTTTCTTGTTATGCACACTCCCTCTACTCCAGCATTCAAAGAATCTGGGCATGACAAAAATTTAGGCGAGATGACTACATTTCTGGAACTGTAATTGCTGGGCTCTCTACAATAAGCTTCAACCAGGATAGTTCCTGAATCGTTTGCGACATAATTGTAAGTGTATGGAGGAATTGTACTTCTCAGGATTTGCGACAATGGAGTCCCTTGTGAATTTGATAAGACCCAACTGCCTACAGTACATGTTCCGTTAAGAGAGCAAGAACATGAAAGTCCGGCTTCGCAGCTGCCACATGAAACGTTGAAAACATTTTGTTGACCGCTACCGGTCTGGCAAAGTCCGCTTTGACAAGTGTAAGGAGTGTTGCAATGATCACCGGTGCAGCATGGCTGATTTAGAGAACCACAATTTTGGCAAAGATTGTTGGTCTGGCATACTAATCCAGAGTTGCATGATTGGCTTTGGCAGCATGGTTGATTCTGTGCTCCACACGACTGGCAAAGATTGTTGCTTTGGCAAATAAGTCCAGCATTGCATACGTTTCCGGTGCAGCATTGCTGGCTTTGGGCACCGCAGTTTGCATTAACGCATTGATTGTTCTGACAGCCATTTGGACAAGTTTGCTGTATTACCCATTGATTGTTGGTACATCTTTCTAAATTGTTTCCAGTGCATCTCAGGGCTCCTTCTGTACATGTTGGTGGTGGAGATGATGACGAAGATGAAGATGATGACGAGGATGAAGATGATGTTTGCTGACAAGTACCACTTTGACAAGTCTGACCACTCGCGCATTGATGCCCGCAACTACCACAATTATTATTGTCTGAAGCTGTGTTGACACAATTTCCATTACAATTTATCTGAGGTGCTGTACATTGCTGCTGGGTAAGATAACATTTAAGAGGTCCGTATGCAGTTGGCGGATCAATTAATGTAGCTCCAGTTGGCTGAATTGTTGCGCAATTGTTTCCTCCCTCATCACCGCAAAATACCAAATCTTCTTCTTGAGTAGAAGGCCCCAGATTACCGCAACCAGTTGGAAGATCGGCAAGTGTGGACCCGGGATAACCGGCATTTGCAAAACTAACATAACTGGCATAACAATTCCCTCTGAATATTTGGCAGCAATCGTCATTGTGGCATGCGACCAGGCAATTGGTTGAGCCGCATTTATAATTTCCCGACAGGGGCTCAAAGAAATTGTTTATTGCTGAATATGATTGATATTCAGATCTGCTTAGGCAAAACCCCAGTACAGTACCAGTACCACATCCAGCATCTGGAGAACATTTTCCAGGTGTTGAACATGGCTCTGCTCCAGCTCCAACAGTCATCGAAAGTACATTCGACTTTACAGATTGGTCCAAGGTGGCAAAACTCAATTGATATGCTCCAACATCTGCGAAGAAGAATCCTTTAAGGAGGGCGATGCCGCTGCCGTCTGTTTTCATCTGGTATTGCTGATTTCTTCCTGGCGGATCCTTCCATAAGAATAAAACGTCTCGGTTTGCATATGCACTGCCATCATCATTGGTGAATTTTCCCTGATAATCATAGAAAGGGCCGCTGTCTTTTGTTCCAGATTTTGGATTCAGTTCACCAGAGGCTACTATCTTCGAAACGCTTATGGGAGCGGCTACACATTTTCCGCCTGCGTCGCACTTTCCATTAGTTCCGCAAGAATCTCCTTCTTTCTTATTATCGCACTCTACTGGAGCGCCGCATGCGCTTGAAAAAACTCCGATACCATTTTGTCCAGTACATACGGCCACATCATCGCTTTGAGCTTCGCCATAAATTCCTGAACTGTCGAAACAGATATTTTTAACTTTATTTCCATTGCATGTAACACAACTGTACATGCTTGAATCCCAGACTCCTCTGGCTGTTGGACATGAGCATTGAATGAGGGTAACCGAACGGTCAATCCCAATCGTGCAAGGGGCTCCATTAAGAGAATCTGGAACACCAAAAGGAGCAATATCGACTTTACAGTATTGGCCGTTTTGTGCGCATGAATCCTGTGAAACACCAGTTATTGGCCATCTGACATATTCTGTGTTTATTCCAGCCGCCTTGTGAGGATCCCAAGACCAGTAATCATTGTATACGCATCCAGATGGAATATCCACAGTGCATGCGCACATACAAGCTCCTAAAACAGCAGAACTATTAAAAAAAATGAATGTCATTGAAAACGATAATGATAAAACTAATACAAGCTTGATGTCCATTCTCTCAATTGTTAATATTGGTTCTGATGGTTAAAAATCTTGATTTTAACAATTTTTTAGCCTATTAAAACGAAATTAGAATAGATGACAGAAACAAAATTCTGTAAAGAACATGGAGAATATTTAAGCATCGAGGCTCCAGGTGGGAGTTGCCCCGAATGTTTCAAGAAAGAACAAAAAGCTAAAAACAAACCAGTATCTATTGGCTCATGGTTCGACGATCCTAATTGGAAACCTACATTTAGTCCAGATTTTGTTGCAAAAAAAGGAGACAGACCTTATGCAGGTGCTCAGTGGCAGAAGGAATGTAGATTTTGTCATTATAAAGAAGGGATCAAAGGTAAAGGCTGGAAATTTTGTCCTCGATGTGGAAAAAATGATAAAACTGGTAAATTGGCAGATAATTCTGTTGAAATTGATAATAGTTCAGGCGGAGGGAGAGGCGGCCGCAGACCTGGTTGGGGAAGTTTCTCGACAATCTCAGCACCGCATGCATTGGGCTGGATTTTAATCATCTCGGCTTTTATAATCTGTCTGCCTTTCATCCCACTACCAGCCTATTATAAAATCGCGATAATTGTCGGTTTAATCATTCTCAATTTAATTCTGAACATGAACCGTTCTGGAAACGGAATGACAACATTCTTTCTAATCATTCCAATAATTTGGTTGTTTTTCCAGACACCTCTCGGACAATCGGCAATTGAAGAACTTGGTTTCACGACATACATGACTGATGCTACGCTTGGCGCCAAATATGGAATGTGCTATTTCACAAATGCTTTCAATGTCAATGTTCTAAGCACAGGAAATCTGGATCAGTTCTGCCAAAAACAAGTTTATGGGTTCAGGGCGGAGAAGGAAGGATGTATCGAATGCATCACAGCCACGCCTAGGCAGAGAACCACAGGAATCCCAGGAAGAGATCAGATAATTGAAGTCGAGACTGGAATGGACCCGACAGCAACCACAGCTGCAAATAACATAACTGTCAGAGTTTTTGACACTGATAATGGGATTGAAGCAATTTCTTCAAACAACAAGTGCACTCCTGAAAAACCGTGCAAACTCACGATTAACGACGAGCCACTGGTTTCAAGATTCGTTCTCCCTCTTCCATGCAAGAATTCTGTGCAGTACAAAGCAACCATCTCTTACACTTATTTTGTAGAAGGACAGAGTGAATTAAAAATCAGGCAGAGTGAATTCAAAACAACAACGAAAAGCTCATTTGATGTGGTGAATGGAAAATCTAGTTCAGGACCTCTCAGTTTTGCGATAAAATCAGATTCATTTGAATATGTCGTAGGCGAAGACAGAGATGTTTATGTGAATTTCTATCTATACAATGAAGGGAGAGGAACTATCAAGCCGATTTCTACCACGGTCACTCAAACTCCTCCGAACAAGAACCAGGAATTGGAACTCATCGAATGCATGGGAAGCTTGAAGACGACTCCGATAGGAAAAAACAAATTACTTTTGGAAGGATTCGATTCGATCCCGTTCAGCGGATCTGATATTGTGACATGCCATTTCAAATTGCCTGAATCCATCACAGCTCCATTTCTAACATACAAGTTCATCGGCGTAACTCAGTATTTGTATAATTTTGAAAAGAAGGATACGATTCTCATCGATTTGATAAATTATCCGTGCAAACTTACAGGAACTAGATGGAAAGTGTTCACTCCAGGAACTCTTGGAGACTGGACTAATCCAGATTATAATGATGAAGGATGGGGATTGAAAGATCTCCCTGACAGCGATTGGACGTGCATAAATTGCGACAAGTATTATAGAAAAGCATTCGTTTGGAATGGGCAGACAAACGTGTGGATGAACGTGAGCAGCGATGATGGAGCAGCATGCTATCTGAATGGAAATGTGATCTCAGAAATAAACTCCCTTAATGAAGCGAGGCCGTGCGGTCAAGGAAAAAGGAATTGTTTAAATCTTTTTGGAAGCTGCTTGGACCCTAAATGCACCGAAGGATGGGACTATTCGGCCGACCTAACAGGAAGAGTAAAATCTGGAAAGAATGTCATAGCCTGCGAAGTCCACAACATAGAAGGTAAAGGATGGTTTGAAGTTCAAAGTTAATTATTAAATAGCACCGTTTGGACAACCACAACTCTTATAGCAAGCGTCTTGATCTGGAAGTCCTATTTTATCATTACTGCATACTTCTTGGACTGTACACGAATCTTGGTGGTTGCAAAACTTATCAGTCAAAGGAACTTTATTACTCCATACCTTATCGCTACATCCGCTAGTTACAATTATTGCACATGCCTTGCTTTTAGCACCGGCTGCATCTATAACTGTAGCCCCTCCCCACCCCCCTAGAAAAAGTGCAACCAATGCAAGAAGGACGATGATTGCTACGATGATGACAACAAGAGTTTCAGTTGGAAGCGACAAACCTTTCATGTCTTTCAAATAAAATTTGTTTCCTTAATACTTAAAAGTATTAGCTGAGGGGAACTGCAATGTTTGCAGTGATGCCTGCCTGTCTGGATTCTGACAAAGCGCTGAAAGAATTAGATGCGACGATGAAATTCCCATCAACAGATATGGACAAAACTGTCACAGACACATCAACATCAGAATAATCATGAGACGGATTGTAATAGTTCTTCAGCTTTGATATGAAAGTTGATTGAAGCTGGTCGTTATATTGAATGTCGGCATCGCTGGCATGTAGCTCTTTTTTTGTTTTTTCGACAGCGAACTTCAGAGCCTGCTGTGAATCTAATTTCGCGAATTCTATCGCATCAATCATTTTGTAAGTCTGACCCGCGATATCAGAAATCCCGCTTTCAAAATACAGCCTGGTTGAAAGATACCAGTTGACCAAGACGAAAATTATGAGCATGAAGAACCATCCGAGCAGAAGATCCATGTATCCTTTCATTTGATCACCTGAAGAACAAAACCACTTGGACTTTTTTCAAATCAGGAGTGGTCAGTGTTGTTGTAGACCTGTACTGAGGGAACATTCCTGCTTCGAGACTTTCGCTTCTGACTTCTGCTAAACTCGGGTTTCCAAAATTCAGAAGACCGCTCTTGACTACAAGATTATATTCTTTATCCGGAAGCAAAGAATTCATTTTCTGATCCATAATTTTTTCCAAGTCTATCTCGTTTCCTTCTAGAGAAAATTTGGCATTTTTATTCATGACACCGTAAGCAAGGAGTTCCTGAACTTGCTTTCCTGAAGCTGAATCTGTTGTTTCGAGCAAAGATCGCAATGCATGATCGGCTGTCAGCGGAAGGTATTCAGGTTTTATAACCACTTCTATCTGGACTGGAGATTTTGTGCAGGCGTTCTTGACCTGCTGGAAAGTGATTGTCGACACGGCATCTGAAACAAAATCACAGGAAGACTCCCACACAGAAATGATGTTGGGCAAGACTAAAAATACCAGGAACGATGTGACAATCACGACTACGAATATTACCAAAGTTGGAATTGTTCCACTGCCTTTCAAATGAAAACCTCCATCGTCCCAGGGACGAATTCATTTGGGTATTTGACGACTATTGGATATGAAAGTTTCTGGCCGCCGATATTGTTGTAAAATGACCATCTTCCTCCCTTTTCGTCTCTAATAAAAACTGAAACAGGCTTTGAGAAAGTGATGCATCCTTTCACATCATTGTCCAATTTGGACTTGTCGAATATTCCTTTGTAATAAGTCCCGTGGTCCTCGTAAACCAAACAAGTGGAACTCATGTAATTTTCCGAAAAATCAATCAATTGCCTGAGCTCTGGTCTGCCTTCGTAGGTTATAGAATAATTGTACAAAGCGAAAAGAGTTGCCACAAGAGATATGGCGATGAAAATAAATCCCAATGACCTTATTATAATCTCAGGTCCGAAATGAAGTTGACCTTTCATGCTTCCATGAACCATATCAGATTCCCCTGTTTTTGAATTAGGATTGATTTGGAAATTCCTTTTTCACATTTGGCAGCGAATGATTTTATCTGGATATAATCGGGAGCTGGGATTTCCATCTGAGATTCGCTTGCTTTTATTTTCACTTCGTTTATCTTGACATCAGTCGGAGTAGTAGGAACGAGCTGCTCAGGAATTTTCATCGTTATCATATTGTTCTCTATTTTCAAATCGCAAACTCCTGAGGGAAGAGAGCCCTTGTAAATGATTCCTGTCTTGAAATCTCCGTGATAGCTGGCAACAGCTGATGTCGAACTTGCCAGTGTTTCTACCACAGTTCTGGCTTCATAATAGAGAAGTGATTTCGCAATTCCCAATCCGCCATAAATCATGACATAGATTAGCACTAGGGCTAGAATTGCTCCGCTGACAAAAAGTAAGAAATAGATGTTGAACATAGAACCTTTTAACATTAACAACCAACGTATCTGCTGTCAAAGCCATATGAATTTTGAATTTCCTTTGGTATGTATGGGTAATTGATGACAGTTTCTCTCGACATGTCAAGCAGCAATCTGGCGCCTTGCCCTAGGGCTCCGCACAAACTCGCATATTTAAGTGGTGTTTTCACGTTCAAACATGCCAAGACGGCGCTTGTCCCAAGATTTCCACCACCAGTTAGAGTCAATGCATTGCAAATCACATTGGCGATGCAATCTGCAAAGAATGAAGCGGTTTCAGTTGTGACATAATAATTAACTACTCCGGATGTCGCATAGCAATAGTTTGGAACGTCGACATATTCGTCAGGTTGGTTCTCGCAGAATTTTGGACTGATGTAAATTGTATCTCCTTCTTTTGTAATTTCTAAGTTAGAGAAACACGGACTCACGAGATAAAATCGTGGATCTTTAGCTACTATGCTGTCTCTCTTAAGTTTAACCTGAGTAACTCCGGAATTCACACAGCTGTCAGGAAGATTGTATTTTTGAACATAAAATCCGTATTGCAAGCAAATCTGGCCTGACTGGCATGGCGTAGTTGGATAATTGTAAAATGAGACTTGCTGATTCCAATAAGTCAAGCCCAATGGAGTTTGGTCTTGTATTCTCAATAAAGAGTATCCTAAAGTTCCTTTTGCAACTTCGTTTATTTTATCTGTGATCCTGAATTTTTTACCTGAAAACAATCCATAAGCAAATTTGAGCTCCTGTTGCTGGTCGGCAAAATTCTTATTGGATAAGCTGTTGAAATATTCGTTGAAAAGTGTTTTGGGATCATAGCCATATCCCGAATCCAACATGCCAAAAGTTTTTGCCAACTCGGAATTCTTTTCAATCAGAAGAATGTTTCCTTCGCCTGCCCTGCTTCTCCATCCAGTGGAAATTCTTTTTACAGCTGCTTCGACTGATTTATCATCCGCTAAAATCACATCTAAATCATATCCCTCTCTCATCATCTGCTTTAGTATTGAACGCTTGACTTCAATCGGCTGGCTTTCGAAACTGTCAGCTATAGTTCTGAGCGATTGCGGAGTTCCGACGTCTTTATGTAAGACTGGAGCAACAGATCCTTTGAAATTTTCCCAGAACTGATCTACACGATAAACAAATCCTTTTGTTTTCGTTTTGTCAAGAATTATATCTCCTATGTCACCAGTTTTAGTCCTGATGATGTGAATTTCTCCGAGCCAGTCACCAGCGCATCTTGAAGGATTTTTGTTACACATAAGATCTATTGCAGCTCGCGTGTCTGGGTCTCTGATAATGACATCATTTCCTCTCATCTCAATGAAACCTTCATCAGAGAGTCCGTTCAATCTTGCTTCATCACCTGCGCGGGCTCCGTCATCAAGAATGTTTTTTATTTTTTCTGATTTCATCAACATATTTTTTTCATTGACTATTCCTTCGTTCCACTTGTTAAAAGCAACTTTTAGCCCTTTACCTGCAGCTCTCGTGCCAGCATATCCAACAGCAGAAAGCAGTGCACAGTTTTCAAGATTTTCGTCGGTCGCAGCCATGCAAAGGACTGTCAAAGCTGCAGTATATTTTGCAAAGTTTGGAAGTTCTCCAATGACTACCTCTGTGTCTTTTACAATTATTTTCTTTGCTTTTATCGCATTTACTAAAGACTCAGAAGAACTAATTTCTGATGCTACAATTCCTTTGGATTGTTTTATGCCTTTAGCTAATTTACCAAATCCGAAATTCAAATCCATAGTTGCCATATCAAGTGCTGCTGTCAGTAAGAGATTGCTGCTCCATGGATAATCTTCGGACCATGGGGCGATGATGGAGGCAACTGTTCCCTCAACGGAATCAAAAAGTTCATATGGAGGCTCTGGAGGGAAAGACTCGTAATAAACATAGAAATAAGGATCTGTACCAACGTTAGGGGACATGTGAATAAAATTCCTTATATTGTCTTCAAATCCCAGACTCTGGGGCAAATTGAACTTAAGTGATTGGGGTTCTCCACTGTCACAAACAATTTCAATCTTTTTTAGCAGGTTGGCAACATTTTGCTCAGATTCACGTTCGGACTGGTTTCTGAAGAAGTAGAATAGTAGAGAGAATAAGACGATGATGACTATTCCTAATCCTAGAATAAACTGCAACATCTGGGCCGATATGGTAAATCCTTTAGCAGCCGCACCCTTTTTTGCAATCATCTTCTCCCAATCCTATGTTACTACAGATCTCAGTGAGACTGTAGCTATGATCCCCGGATTCTATATTAATCTCAGACGTGGACTTTGAACAGCTCGTAATTAGTTTTAAGCAACCTAGTCTATATAGCGCCTGGAAATTCGAACCGCTGTTAGAAGAACTCAACAAAACAACAATCAATACTAGAAGAATTATAACCACTACTATGATTATTACAGCCAGATTAATCGGAAGGCTGATTCCTTTCATTTTTTCCCTCCGAACAAAGGCGGCAACTCATTCATTATGTCGTTGAGATAGTCCTTACCAAAAGTCAGGAAAAGGACTGCCACGATGAAGATGATGAAGAAAAGTAAAACTATCACAATCAGCTGGAACGTAAACCCCTTGTCCATGATTCTCACTTTAATATGTTTGTGAAAGAAACATTTTGGAAAACTACTACGATGACTGCCAACAAAATCAAAGCTATGGTGATTCCGATTACCAGCCAGAGGATGTCTTCCACTACTTCGCCTGCCCCATGAGCACTGTTTTAATGAATTCTGGAATGTTGCTGATGTAATCTATAGCCTGTTTTCCGGCGTCTTTGACAAAAAATGACAAGGCTATGATGACGACTAGAACTATCACTGCGACAACTACTGCTACGACGACATTGAAAGGTAGTTCCATTAATTAGATTTCGGTTGTTGATAAAATATATCTAAGCCTTCATGAAAGTGTCGCAGATTCCCATCTGCTGAGCTCCCAATCCAAGAATCTTGAGTTTGCTGATTAGCAAAACACACATCTCGCCAGCTGCACCGCTGAGGTTTCCAGGCTTTAGTATTCCCACGACTATCAAAAGAATCAGTATGAAAGCGATCACGGCTGAGATGATCGCTATCAAGATTTTCCAGTTGAGATCGATTACTCCTTTCATTTTTTCAGCACCTTCTGCCATGCAGCAATCAAATCGCTGGCTTTGAAAGTTGAGATCCAATCAACAAGCCTCTTCTGCAAGTCGTAAGTGAACATGACGATAATCAAAAAAGCGATTATTCCTCCTATTATTATCAGGAGTATCACCCACTTCAGCTCTATCACTCCTTTCACAAAAGACCTCCTAATGGAACTTTGTAAAGGAAGTAAATCCCTCCAAGAACTATCAATGCTACTGCGATGACTCCAATGATTATCCATATCAGCATTGACGTCTGAGTTTCTGTCAATCCTTTCATTCAAACACCCATGAGAAGAGTTCTGAGAAGCCCTCCGAAAACAGAATAGATGACAAACAAGCTGATTGTGTAAATGCCTACGGAAAGCAAAAGCATCTTCCCTATGAGGTTGAGTTCGCTGATCTTATCTTCACCGTTCTCAAGGCCGTTCACGAACATACCTAATAAGACTGTGGTCTCGATTATGTAAATACCCAGAACGAGCTGGAACATGTCAGGACCGACTGATGCTCCTCCTTGCCAGAGTCCCAAAAGGAAAGTTCCAGAAGTTGGTATTTCTGATGCTGCACTTCCACCTAGACTTCCTACTGTGATAGAAAGAAGTGTGATCACGCTCAAAATTATTACCGCCATCCCGACTGTGATGCCTGCGACTAATGGAGATAAAAACATCCCAAGGAATTTCATGCTCGTGACTGTCTCGCTCATTATGTCTTTTATTTTTTCCTCGATGGAATCCATTCCTTTCAAATATTTTGAAACGGTCAGCATGCTTGTGGAAGCGGCTACCAGGCTTTTCTTCGAGGCCTCGACGATTATTTTCATGACTGACCTGATTATTTCAGAAGGATAGTCCCAGACTGCCCCATATTCTCTGCTGAAGATTGCGTTTTCAAATGTTGCTCCGAGGGCTTTGATGTTGCTGAGAATTCTTCCATAGAATGATGCAATCTCCATTCCTCCAAGATTCTTTTGCGAATTGTCAAGCGCATTTTCAATCCCGTGCCCGCTCATCATCTCATGGCCTAGCTGGAAAAGAGCTTCTGAGAATTCTTTTTCTAAGACTTTGACTTTGTTTCTCATCTTCAGCCTAGGCTGGGTCATAAGAATCAAAGAGATTCCTGACGAGAAAGCGATGGCCCAGATTATTAAAGACGAGGAAAGAGTTGGAGTGAGCATGTTGGACATGTGGTTCTTGCAATCATTGAGAGTGTAATCGAATCCATCAGGCTTGCATAAATTATCAAAAGGTTTTTTCGAATTGCATGTTTGCCATTCCCTGCACAGGCTGAACGGGACTTGGTACTGGTACATGAGATATCCTCCAATTGATCCGAGAATCAGGAGAATTGGAATTGCAATAAATAAAACTGAAAATGTTTTGTTGAATAAATTTATGTCAGTTAATTTTTCTCTAATGTCTGGCTGGGAAACTGTCGGAGGTTTTGCCTTGAGGTTGGTATTGATGAACCAGAAGAGCGAAACTGGAAGCAGAATGTCATATCCGACTATGAGAAAAGAGATATTCGCATACTGCTGAAGGAAAATCATTATTATAGGAAAGATCACTAGTGTGATGACAGGAAGAATTATTCCTAGTGCATATATCATTGTAACTGGCATCCTCAGATCATTAGCGTATCTGCTCATCCTGTCCGCAGTTCCGCTCAAGATGACGTCAATAGATTCATCAATTAATTTATGGGCTCTGTCTGGAGGCTGCTGAACAGAAGATTTCAGAAGTTTGATAGCATTAACAAATTCTTGATTCTCCTCTCCCCATTTTCTTGTGAACTCGTCGATGGCTGGCTCTATAGAACTGAACTGCTGAGTTTCTATTTTCCATAGTAGTCTTTTCAAGTCTCTGGACAGAGGTCCTGTCAGGTTTGAGGCTGCGAACACGACTGCATTTTCCAAGTTGGGAATTTCCCTGAGAGAGACAGCCATATAGACAATTGCAAGGACTATCTCTGTCGATGCCTTTGCACGAATTTCTCTGACTCTGAAAAAAGGATACTTGTAGATGTAGTAAGAGCTCAAGGCGAAAATGACAAAAGCGACAACTGTTGTTGTCAGAGACAAGAATCCAAAAAGTGTTGAAATGATCAAAAGTGGAGAAATTATAAGCAAAAGTAAAGAAACTAGAGAAATAGGCCCGGAAGGAGAGATATTTAGATAAGTGAATTGTATTGCGTCATAAAAATTTTTTTCAGTCTCAGCGCTCAACCTAATTCTGAAGACTTTTTCTGCTGAGTTGCATAGTTTTTCGTAGATTGATTCTCGAGGTTTTGTTAAAAATTCCTCTATGAGAAATCTCCTATACTCTGTTGAAGTCAGAGGTTTGAAATATTTGAAATCCTTAATCGCTTTTCCAATCTCTTCTTCTCTTGATTTTTCCACAAGTTCAACTTCTCTTTAAATTGGTTTCAAACCAGTTAAGCCATCTCTCATAAATGATTTTCGAATCAAGACCGCCTAATTCTTGCATGCACTGATCGCTAAACAGATGGAACATCTCATTTGATTTGATCGTCCATTCTGCTTCGAGGATGTCATCTCTTTTCAGTTTTTTCGCATACTCGACCACAGTCTCTTTCATCTTAGATCTCAAAAGTATGTTGCTCCAGACCGCATCCCAATCCCCTCTCCATTCCCTCACTCTTCTCGCAATCTCGTTTATCACCCACGATTCTCCGTCAATCAATGTGTCAGTAGGCTTCAGCCTGTCTTCTTTAGAGGAATATTCCATCAGAGTTACAAAACCTCCTTCTTCGACAGGATCGGTCTTCCAGTGTTTTCTTATTTCTGTCATTTCGACTACTCGTCTGAATTTATGCAGGCCGTCTGGAGTGTGAAGCTGGTTTGCGAGTGTGATGATGTCTGTTGCTTTGAAACTTGTGGGAGGGACTCCCAAATCATTAACAACTCTATCGAAAACTCCGTATGCCGATTCACCGTGGATAGTACCTGCGACCACATTTGCAAGAGCACCGATTCTCATTGCTTCGTACAGAGCTTTGGCTTCTACTGACCTGACTTCTCCTACAATCAAAACCGAATCTCCTAATCTTAGGGCTGTTCTTAATGCTTCGTCTGCTGGCAGCTCTGCCTCAACTCTGGTGATGACTGAACGTGATTTCATTCTCTGGATGTTAAAGCCAAGTTGCCTGAGCGCGACACATGGAAGTTCCAGAGTATCTTCTACTGTGATGATCCTGAATTTTTTCATGAGCTCAATCATCATGCTTCCAAGAAGAGAAGTCTTTCCGCTGCCTCTTCCGCCTGCTACGAGTATTGATCTACCTCCGTCTATGAGAAAGCTCATCACGCCTGCATATAGAGGATCCATATATCTGTTGACTATGAAAAGAGGGAAGGTCCAAGGCTTGTCTCTGTGCCTTCTTAGAGCAAATGCAAGAGCTTCAGGGGAGAGGGTTCTTGTTATCGCGGCTACTCTTGCACGTCCTCCCATGACTTCCAGTTCTGTATCTAAAACAGGATTCGCTTCGTCGAGAGGCCTTCCGGATAGAAGCCTGAATCTTGTAGCCCATGCCTCTGCATCTTCCCTAGTAGGAATGAGATTAGTCTCGCAGTCTTCAAACTCCGACTGTGTGACATAGATTGGAGAGAATCCGACTGGAGAATTGATATAAACATCAGTGACTTTGTCGTCGGCGAGGAGGATTTCTAAAACGCCGAATCCTGCTGTGTATCGGGAAAGTATTGTCGCAAGTTCTTCAATTTCTTTTACAGTCAATTCAACTCCCATGTTTGCAGAAAGCTCTTTCACCAGATCCCTGCCTATGTTGAAAAATATTTCCCTTGTCTTCTCAGGCTCAGTAAATTCGGTTTCAGTTGGCTTGTGTGCTGCCAGATATCTCCTCGCATTGTCTAGAATCGTATACTTTGCCTCGCTGAGCTTGAATTCTGGCGGAGTGACATGATAGATGTTTCTGACGGCTCCTGGGACTTTGAAGATCTCAACCTGGATCCCATTCCCGATTGTGTATCTTGCCAGCCTCTGCCCGTCCTTCGGCGGAACCATCATGTATCTCGTGAGCATGAAGTTCGGTTTTATCAGAGGGTGGAAAATTTCCCTGTACAAAGTCCTGTCTCCAGGCTTGAAATTTGACAGGTGTGGTTTTGCCATCTGAATCAGGCGAGTGCTTGAAAGGATTTTCTCGATTTTTGACAGGGCTCCGTCAATATATGCGGTATGGCAAATCTTTGAAGTCTCTATTTCTTTGTCAGCAAGAATTTTTTCTTGCGTTATCATCCTATGCACTCTGAAATATGCCCCGATTGGATCTTTCCTGAGGACTTCGAGAATTAAAAACTGCAAATCTGCGAGCCTCTTTGGGAAAAATTTCTCGCACTGAGGAGGGCCGAGGTTCTGGATGGCAATCAGTTTGTCCTCGTTCAGGATTTTGTTGTACGCGTTTGCAATTTCCAAAAGAAGTTTGACCTGCTCGTAATCATATTCGATTTCCCTGCTCTCTGCGAAGACCAATCTCTCCGCGTTCTTGACCTCAAGAAGGACATCGATCGCAATGCCCATGGCTGCTTCAGAGTCTTCCACGCTCGGCTCTATCGCCCAGTTTAGGGCATTGATCCTGATAACGTTGTCTACTACTTCATAATCGACTGGCAAATGAATCCATATTAAATTTATCTGTTCCAAGACAAATTCTTTATTAATGGCGTTTGAAAAGCCGGGTGCGGAAATGGGAGCTATAAGCAACGAGCTAGTGAGAAGGCTGAATGAGAATAGCCGAAGATTGAGGATAATGGAGCAGAAGCTTGACAAGCTGGAAACTTCCATGGACCTTCTCGAGGAGAATACTCTCAATCGGATGAACGACATGAAAATTGGGCTTGAGAGGATTTCTGCAAAAATTTCAGCTGTCGGAGACAAGCTTGTTGGAATAGAAACCGACATGATGAGGATAAACAAAGAATTGGGAAAAGCAGCTACAAAATCTGAAGTTAAACAGATAGAAACTTTCATAGATTTGGTGAATCCGATAACTGCAAAGTTTGTGACGAAGGACGAGCTGGAGAGGGCTTTTGAGGACAAGCTCGGAAGAAAGGTGTAGCTTTATTTTAATAGACGTGAAATTCTTATTATTGTGATTAAATGACTTTACCTTTCGGAAAAAAGAATATTCCTGCACCTGTCATGACTTCTGGAAAAGTTCCGACTGAGAGAGTTGGCGAATTGTCAGCAAAAGGTTTTCCAGAAGGAGAGATTATTGATGTATTGAGGAGAGACGGATATTCGGCAGACGACATCGACAGGGCCATGACACAGGTTTTGAAATTGGGAGTGACCGGAACTCCGACACAACCACAGGTCAGTAATCTTCCCCAGCTAGAGCCTTTGGAATCTATGCAACAGCAGATGCCTCAGATGCCTGAGACTTCTATTCCTGAGCAGTACTATTATCCTCAGCAACAGCAGCCGCAGTATTCGTCTGAAGAATATATTGATTTTCTTGTAAAGGAACGAGTTGGAGAGGTGGATCATAAGATTCAGGAATTCATTGTGAAGAATGCCGAATTGGAAAAGAGACTTGCTGAAATAAACAATCAGATTACTGCTTTAGTCCAGACTAGGACGACTGAGGAGCAGGCTATACTTTCAAGGCTGGATTCGTACAAGGATGTTTTGGAGGATGTTTCTATTAGGATGGGTAGTCTGGAGAAGGCGTTCAAAGAGACCCTTCCTGCTTTGATTGAATCTGTCAGAGCGTTAAGTGATTTGGTTCAAAGAATGAAAAGAGAGGGTTAATACCCTTGGCTGATTATAGTATACCTGAACTTTCTTACATCGCATCTATTCTTAGCATTCCTGCAAATTATTTGCAATGGCCTGAATTCATAACCATGCTAATTATTCCTGCGATTCTCATGTGCTATGCTCTGTACAATTTTTTGAATGAACGAGTAGGCCCTTTCAGAGGCCATTCTGCAGTTAATCTGATTCTTGGCATAGTGCTGACATTTACAACGCTGAGATACTCTTCCATCACCTTGTGGATTTCTGTTGGTTATATTTTAATTTTCAAGATACATTCAATTTCCTGGAAGTTGACATTCGCTCTAATTGTTGCATCAGTATATTTTTCTCTCAGCCTGTTGATATTTGCTGTTTGGGCATTCACAATGTCAGTTGTTCTCATGAGGATGGGAAGGACAAACCGTGTTTTATATGGAATAGTTGCTGTTATTGTTACCGTAGCATTTTTCTATGCTTATTCTTACCTTTCTCCATATATCCCATCTTTCGCGCAGATATTAAGTGGAGAAGCTTTTACAGGAAATTTACAATAGAAAAATGAAGCAATTAAATGGTTACTCTTGCACTTCTTAAATCTCGTTCATAATGTTCAAGTTTAAGTCTTGCCACTGTTGCAGCAGACTGGGCTGCATTTTGCTGTTGTAGATTTACGTTACCTGTTTGAGCTTGATGCATCACGACATTTTGGTAAGTGAGAGCTGTAAAATTTGCCGCATTTCTGTAGCAAACTAGTTGAGCTGCCTCGTCTTGAGTAGGCATTCTGCTAGGTCTTCCTAAAAGTCTCTTTAATCTGTCTCCAACTCCTGTTGGACCAGCATACTGTTGTCCCATCATATTAATCACTTGATAGTGATTAATTGGTATATTTAAAGATTTCTAAAGTATAGGATATGAATCAGTGATATTCTTTCCATGCTTTTAATCTTTCTTGCCATTTGACTTCTGCAAGGTCTATAGCTTTCATCCTTTTAGCACATTCATTTGGATTCATAGTTGCCGCCTGGCCCATTACTATAGATCGCTGATCTTTAAGATCTTTTAATTCTTTGTGTGCACGATTGTAAAACTGTATGCTGGCTTGCATTTCCCCAACATATCCATGGCCTCTCATAATTCCGAACATCAAACTTCCGAACATGAACAAAACGAAGAAAATTAAGTAGGCCCATATTCCCATTGCATTGAGCGACCAGCCTACAAATACCACAAACCAT
>JAZDPU010000006.1:0-5264 GCA_043797345.1 Candidatus Aenigmatarchaeota archaeon
AAATTAAGAATCAAACCTATTATCACAATCACAGTTACAATAAGGATAATAATTCTAAAAACATATTCAAGAGACATCTGCCCCTTCATAATTTAACTAAGGATTTCTTATAATAAATTAGAGTAAGATGAAAGGTCTAGAAGTCTGGATGTGGCTTATCGCCGGAGTAATAGTCGGAATGATAATGTTTGCTCTTTTCTTCCAGCTGATGAGCTATCTGACGCTGAGCAAGGAGAGGGAAAATGCGAGGGAAAGCTTTGGCGGCTTGGTGAATGAGATAAATGCAATGTGCGAGAGCAGGCCTGGAGCTCAGGCGACTGAGAAATTTGTCTTCCCTGGTTCGGTCTCGATTGTATATTCGACTTCGGATTTAAAAGCATATTCTGAGATAAAAAACAGGACATATGGAAATTATGCATGCATGAAATTTCGGACGGAACAAATTTGTGAGAAGCTGAGGTGTGATTTGGAATTCGCCCCTGTGAAAAACAAGGAAACTGTAATTGGAATTGTTGACATTTTGCTATCCAAATCAACATATCAAGAACACACAGTTCAGCTCACGAAGACTGAATGCGGAATGTCTGCTTTGAAGCAGGGACATGTCCCATCTCTAATTTGTGGGGGAGTGTGCAAACTTGTTCCTTTGATAGAATGCCAGGATTCGATTGTCTATGGACTTGCCAGTCCGCAGCTTTTGATTCTGACTGACATGGCAATGATCGATAACTGCTGTTCAGGTGGGGACAAAATAATAACGCTGCTTCAGAACGCTGCTACATATTTCGGGGGAAGTAAGATTCTTCTGGTGTGGGAGAGAGATACACAAGACCCCGCAAGCGGGACTCGTCAACAGATTATCAATTCACTGAGTTCATCGGGGTTCACTATCATTGCGGGGAGGCATAACCTACAATTGACGACGAAAGTTTTGAAAGACTATGACCAGCTGTGGTTGTTTTTCCCTGGATGGTGCATTATTCCGAGTCTTCAAGGGTGCGGGGATTGGATCCCGTGGACAGATTCAGAAGTGGATGCGATAGGTAATTTTGTTGTCAATGGAGGAAAGGTTTTCTTGTTTACAGACACTTCGGGCGGAGATCCTACTATCCAAAACGTAGTGAACAAGATATTGACAGAAGTGAAGAGTGATGTCACTGTCAATGGAACATCTGTTTGTGGGGCAAGTGGCCAGATCATTACAGTCACTCCAAAAAAACACCAATTGACAACAGGCCTGAATTCTTTTGACATAAGCGTTGCGACTGGGATGCAGTGCTAGGCAATTATCACAATCTTGTTTTCATTTGTGTCGTATTTTATCAAAATTAGCTGTTGATCTGTGATTGCATTTCCTGAAACCTGCCAGATTATGTTGTCATTCTGACCACAATTTCCAGAATAGTCAACTGGCTGGCCAGTCGGAGTAATTACAACCGAATTTTCAAGAACTTCGCATCCACCTTCCTTCTCCATTATGGAAGTAATATAATCTTCTGCCACGCTGCCGTAGGAATCCTCGACATAAAGAGTATAGCATACAGTAGAGTTTGAGATTTTCACTCTTTGCTCTTTCCAACAGCTTATGGCGTAGGCTGCTATCCATCTTGCAAATTCCTCTCTGCTTTCAGCTGCCTGATCGCAGCCCTGCCTGCAGACTGAGATGGATTGAACAGGAACGTTTATCCCTTTGCAGAAGTCCGAAGTCTGCTTCAAAGTGTTTTCATAGAAGAAACAGAAAGTTTTTTTCATCGACGAAGAGAATGGACCAATTAAAAACATTAATAAAACTATTATCCCGACTAGGCCAACTATCAAATATCCCATCATGTCAAGTTCTAGACCTTTACGTCCCAACATTTGTCATTCCTCCAAAACCTTCGATAGTGAAAATGCTACCCGAGGCAACTATCCCGATTACCAAGACGATCGAATAGAAAATCAGCGCCATCATCACTCCCTTCCCAATCAAGACATTTCTCGTAGTCATGTCAAACCCATTCCTGATTCCATTCAAGAAATATGAGAGGATGACTACGATCTCAAGCATGTAAATGCCGACTACTAACTGGAAGATTGTGGATGGGATTACTTCCTCTATCTTGATCATGCCCATTATTTCTCCGAATTTCATAGCTCCGCTAGAGAGAGAATTTCCGGACAGATTGAAAGTTGATTCAATACCTGCCATGAACTCGGATAATTTTCCAAGAAGCCTGATCATGAAGGTTGCCATGCCTGCGACTATTCCAGTGATGAATGGGGCGATGAAACTGGACTGAAGCTGGATAGCAGATGCAACTTCGTCAAGAAGCTCTTTCAGAAGATTTTCCACATTTTTTGTTTTCATCAGGAACGAGGAGATTGTTTTGGAAGCTGTAGAAAGGATATAAGAGGATTTTTCAGCTGCAGAAACTATCACCTGCATGACATCTCTAATAAGAAAAGATGGGTATCTGTTGATGACGCCGTACTTCTCGTCGAATATCGCCCTCTTCAGTGTCATCCCCATTTCTCGTATGTTCTTCTGTATGTTCAAGAAAAATGTGAACATCGGAGAGTCTACCATTTTATACTGTCGATATTTGTCCAAGGTTTCCTCCAGTGCTGTCTCTATGGGAACTCCTGATCCAAGCACATCCCCCAATCTAAAAAGCCCGATCTGGAATTCGTCTTCGATAAGTTTGATGTCGTTCCTGATCTTCAGCCGCTGGTAGCTTGAACCGTAGAAGTAGATTGCGATTGCTAACCCCATCCCCCAGATGCCACTCAGGCTGTAGAAAGTGAATGAGAGGGAATTGTCGTATTCGGCCTTCATCTCATATCTCCATCTGTCTGCATAATCAGGGAGGTCTTTAACTGCAAACCATTTCGAGGTAAGGACGTAGAGATATGTGAAAGTTGGGATTAGCAAGAAGAACATGATTATAAGGGAAATTGGCAAAAGAGGAATCAGATATTTTTTCCCAGAGATGCTCAGAACTATTTTCCCTTGAGGCGGAAGGTCTGGATGATGCGAGATGTCCGGATAAGAAAATGCTCCTGGCCTCTTTGAGATTGTTCTTTTCAGATAGAAATAGTTCACGAAAGGAAGCACGACTATGTAACCGAATATTATGAAATATGGGTTGATAGTATCACTGAGGAAGATTGCAATCATCGGAAACATGACCAAACCCATTATCGGAAAGGTAATTCCCATAGTGTGAATCAGCATGATAGGAGTCCTCAGCTCCCGGGAATACTCTTTCATTTTTTCATAAGTTGAATCGAGAATGAAGTTTAGTGTTTTGTCCAAAGTCTTCTCTCTTGCCTGATCGTTTGTCTCAAGAGAAAGAGCCTGAATCAAATTCATTGCTTCGATGAATTCCTTGTCCCACAACAGCCATTTTTCTATCTTAGAGCTGATTGCCTGATTGATTGTGTAGTATTTTCTTATCTCCAAGTCCCAGATTATTTTTTTCAGATCTTTTCCTATCGGACCGGAAGCATGTGCTGCAGCAAATCTCATCGCACCTTCAATCTGAGGATTCAATTTGAGATAGATTACCAAATAGAGGATTACTTTAACTGTCTCATCGTTGGCTTTGATTTTGGTGACTGCTGCCAAGTAAGATGGATAGGTGTAGAACATATAAGCCAGAATAAAAGGGAGGATGGGAAGGATGTACATGAAGGATGGGAAGACCAGACTTATAGGAACCGCAACTCCCATCCCGATGATGATGGTTAAAATCGTGAGAGAAAAAACTTCTCCAGGTGTCACATCCAAGTCTGTCATCAACAGATGTTTCCCCATGGAATCGGATACTTTCTTTGGAGATTTCATCTTGAGAATTTTTCCTGAAAATTTGCAACCTTTGATGAAAAGACCGGTAAAACCTTCCTCTTCTTCCGGATGCTCCTCTTGGACGAAGGTCTTGAAATCTTTAGAAATAAACTCTCGAGCCTGCCCTTCAATCTCTTCTTTAGAAGGAACTTTCCTAAAAAATTTGTCCAAGAAGCTCATTAATTTGTATTTCGATTTCCTAAACTTTAAAGGTTCTCAAAGCAAGATTATTTTCATGGGCTTCGACTGGTACCTTGATTTTGTAAATCTCAACTACAGACCTTCTAAGACTGATTTGATTGTTTTGTTCAAGGTGAAACCAACTAAAGGGGTATCAATGAAAGAAGCTGCTGGAAGAGTGGCAAGCGAATCTTCTGCAGGAACTTGGACCACTCTTTACAAATTGCCGAAAAGAGTGAGAAGTATAATGGCGATGGCGTTCGAAATAAAAGGTGGTCTCGTGAAGATAGCCTATCCTATTGATCTTTGGGAGCCTGGAAATGGACCTCAGCTTCTGAGCGGGATTGCTGGAAATATTTTTGGCATGAAAGCGCTTGACGGATTGAGATTGATGGATGCTTCTTTTCCGAAAGTTTACCTAAAACATTTCAAAGGCCCGAACTATGGAATAGATGGGATGAGAAAGATTTTGAAAGTTGAGAAAAGACCGATTACAGGAGCGGTGCCTAAACCTAAGATTGGATTTAGTGCCGAAGAGCATACAGCCATCGGTTTTGAAACTTGGATGGGCGGGTTTGAAATAGTCAAGGATGATGAAAATCTTACTTCGACTTCTTTTAACAAGTTTGAGGACAGAGCTAGGAGAATGGTGAAAGCGAGAGATAAAGCTGAGAAGTTGACTGGTGATAGGAAATCTGCTTTTCTGAACATTACTGGAGAGACCAAGGAGATGATAAGGAAGGCGGACTTGCTCAGCGACCTTGGGTGGGAGTTTGCAATGATTGATGTAGTTACTGCGGGAAGCGGAGCCGTTCAGACTATGAGAGATGTGTGTGCCGATCTTGGTTTGGCAATTCATGCTCATCGAGCAATGCATGCAGCTTTTGACAGAAATCCAAATCATGGAATAAGTATGTATTTCTTAGGAAAGTTCATGCGCATGATCGGAACTGATACGATTCATGTAGGGACGGCAGTGGGAAAATTAGTCGGAACCAGATATGAAGTCGAACGCTTGGCAAACATGATAAGAGACAAAAATGTGAAGGAAAGAGAAGGTAATTTAGAACAAAAATGGCATCACATAAAACCTATGTTGCCTGTTTCGTCAGGGGGGCTTCACCCAGGAATAGTTCCAAAAGTTATGGATATACTGGGGAATGATTTCGGTCTTTTGGTCAGTGGCGGCATTCACGGTCATCCTAAAGGAACGAGACAAGGAGCGAAAGCGGCAATTCAAGCAATAGATGCTACT
>JAZDPU010000007.1:0-3248 GCA_043797345.1 Candidatus Aenigmatarchaeota archaeon
GATTTGAACAGCTCTTCTCTGTTGTTAGAGAGAATCTTTAAATTGTAATTAGTTTGGTAAGTCGGAAATGTTGAGATGGTACTGTTCATCACATCTATTTTATCCAAAATAACAGAATCATTTTTAAAAACAGTTAAAATAATTGAATACATAGTTTGTAATTCTATTTTTTCTTGTGATTGAACTGTAATGAAAGATGAGAATAAAACTAAAGCTAAGATAATTATTGTTATTTGCTTTCTTTTCATTTAATCACTGGCAATATTTATTTAGTTCTTTTTCTAGATGAGCATAACTGGAAGGAGCGAAATTTATTGCATATGTGCAAGATCGCCCGCACTGTTGACCTCTGGTAGAGCAGTAAATGCTGTTGATCTCTGGATGGTTGGGACAACAAAACTCGCCTTCTGGCCCTACTGAACTGCAACCCGTTCCACCACCGGGTGTACACCACCCACTTTGGCATTGTGTTTGTTGGCAAGGTCCACTGCCGTAATCCTCGTCGCACGTACCAAATGTATGACCCATCTCATGAGAACTCACATCTTCTACATATCTTTCTGCAGTCAACATAGGACTGCCATAGCCTCCTGCCAAGCCACCATATCCACTACGACACACATAATCTTTTGGAACTACACCAATTAATCTTGTATAGTCCAAATAGCCCCATTGATCTATACATCTAATCATCGCATCAAATGGATCGCATTCATCTACATTGCAAACTTTGCTATCACCAGTAACTGCAATTGCTCTGATTTTGTCAGGGCATGCCTTCAATGGCGATAACTTGACCCATAGATTTTTTCCTGCTTGAGCTTCCGCCTCCAAATTAGGAACTTTCCCGTTGACTTGAATATATAACATTGTGAATGTGTATTGAAAATGGCAAGCAGTCCCATTCCATGTCTTCCCATCAGGGCAGCAGTGCTTTGTCTCATCGCATTTCAAACCGCTGAAGCATTGGTTATTGCAGAAACAAATTCCTCCTTCGCTTTTGTCTTTATTCATGGTGTATCCATAATCATCTGCATTAGAATCCCCAAGGCAACACACGGCATTTGGATTTCCAGGACAATCTCTACTGCAAGTGTCGCAGTTTTCTAATAGAGTGGTGTTGCATATCCCGTTTCCGCAGCATTCTTCCCTATCGCCAGAGAATCCTTTCGGACAGTCAGAATCCCTATCCAAAACTGTACATGCATAGCCGCACCAGCCGTTGCAAGTCTTATCGCATACAAAACATTTCTGATCATAAAGATTCCCATTCTTCCCATCACAATCAGGATCGCAAATTTTTGGGTCATTCGGACAGTCGGGATCGCATATTCCGTCTTTCACACCGTTTGAATTAGGATCACAAATCCCATCAGGCGTGTTCCTGAATTTCCACACGCAACCAGGATCATAAGCTCTCCATGGATTTTGAGTGTCGGAATAGCAATCAAGGTTGCATTTGCGTTGGGCAATCCTCAAATCAGCATCGTCTATGTCAACAATCCTATTCTTATTAGAATCTATGCACGCCATATTGCAGAGAACATTCCTTGGGGTATTGGTTTCACAAACAGGATCACAAACTCTCTTGTAGATGCAGATTTCATCACATATCTCATCAGTCGGATCGCATCCTTTGATTGTTTTATTTAAGAAAGTGTCTGGAGTTGGAGAGCCTTGCTGCCAGATGTCGACGAAATCATAAGTTTTCAAAACATAATACCCGGGAGGACTCTGGATGATGAGAGCTCCGACTCCCAAAGGCCTGCTGAAATTGTAAAAAATGAGGTTCCCTCCTTGGGCAAGCCCAGACAGCTTTACAATTCTTGAAATGTCGTCTTTGGTCAAGGAAAACGTCAGGGATATGTTTGCGTGAGTATCTCCACATTGGCCTTGGTAAACTGCCTGGAGAATAGTTTGAAAGTCTTGAATTGAAACTTCTTTTCCCGAATAAGCTTCGCAGATGTTGTATGGGGATTTTTGAAGGACAGTGTTGACGAAATCAGTAAAAGTGTTTTGCAATTGGGCTGGGAGTTGTTTTGTTAGTGACATCCCTTGAGACTGAATTACTAAAATAGAAGAAATGATGACGACGAGGAAAAGGGCGATGATACCCATGAGATTGAGGGAGTCCACTTCCATTAAACAGCCACCTCAATCCTGTGGAAGAAAGAATTGTAATTTATGAAAATGGAGGTGTCATTAACAGATATTCTTCCACCGTCCCAGAAAATCTTGTTCTGCGATCCGCATTCGTAATTCTGCCTTTCGAAATCAAGATAACTATTCTCCAAAGAGCACCTTCCGTTTGATTTCAGAATATCTGTAATCTCTTTCTCTCCAAATTCTGCAGGAACATATTTAATCAAAATTTCATAGCATGGGAAAGATATTCCTGATTTTCCATTTGACGACTTCTCTTCCCAGCATTCCCATATGTAATCAGTGATTTTATTTTTTATCTCGGTGCTTGTCTGGGATCTTAAAATTATTTTCTCCTTCACCGGGACTATGTCGCATTGAGTTATGGAAGGTTTCAGGGATGGTGGGAGTGGAATGACAAGCACGACCTGATACATTTTGCAAAGCGCAGGACCCGTGTAATTTGGAAGGAAGATATTCAGAACGCTGAATATTATCCAAACCCCGACTAGAGCTATCAAAACATCTGCGACGAGCTTGAAGGTCATGCCTTTCATGGAGAGCTCACTACTATTTTATTTCCGAGTTCCTTGAATTCAATCTTGACTATCTGGCTGCTGAAGCTGGATGTAATCTCAGTTCTATTCCTCAAACCAGAAGAAAGAGTGTTCAGAATGACAGTTTTGTCCGCTTGAAAATAAGGTGACGTCTTTCCAATAAGGAGATAGCAAACAACATCCTTCTGGTCGCCTTCCGGAATGGAAGAATAACAACTGTCGCAACTTTGGATGTAAGTAGAAATTTCTTGGGAGATGAATGAATTCTTTTCAATTGTTTTCTTGTCAGGACAGTTTTTCTCGTTTGAGCAGGGGAAGAACTTGCATGTGAATTCGTCGACAGCGCTTTTGATGTCGTTCGAAAAATTAAGAATAAGGCCTATTATCACAATCACAGTTACAATAAGGATGATAATTCTAAAAACATATTCAAGAGACATCTGCCCCTTCATAATTTAACTAAGGATTTCTTATAATAAATTAGAGTAAGATGAAAGGTCTAGAAGTCTGGATGTGGCTTATCGCCGGAGTAATAGTCGGAATGATAAT
>JAZDPU010000008.1:0-3801 GCA_043797345.1 Candidatus Aenigmatarchaeota archaeon
TTAGTTTTAGTTTTAAAACATCTTCCACACTCAAAACTTGGTTCAAAATGAATTCTTTTTACTCCCAATTTATGAAAATGTTTTAAATTAGCAAACATATATTTTACAGAAAAGTCTGTAATGGTAGACCTAACCGAATAAGATACACCTAATTTATTGAAAAGAGTGATAGTATTTTTTACAAATTTGTATGTAGATTTCCCATTTTTAAAAGGTCTCAAATAATTTTGAATTTTTGGTATTCCGTCTGCAGATAACTGAACAGTTATCTTTTTTTTATGAATGTATTCAATTTGTTTTTTTGAAAGAATCCCGTTTGTTGCAATACCAATTCTTAAATTTATTTTCCTTTTTTCGCATATTTTCTCGGAATATTCTATAGATTTGTTTATTAAATCCCATGCTAAAGTTGGCTCCCCTCCACCATGAAAATCTAAAAAGAATGTTTCATTTTCTTTCAAATTTTTCAAGCAAGTATCAATTGCGGCCTTTGCAATTTTCCACTTCATATATTTTGGATTTTCTCCACCTGAAGCAAAGCAATATACACATCTCAAATTACAATCCGTTGTAACGCACAGAGTCACAGCTTTAGGAGAGAATTTTACTTCCTTTTCATCTATATCTGTATTGGCAATTCTTTTTTTTGAAAGTAATCCAACCTTCAGCAATTTTTTTATCATTCGGTTATTTTCATCTGTGTTCAACCAGTCAAATTTATTTTTTTTGATTAACGAAATTAAAATCGCAAGATCAGAATTCCCTATTATAATAATCCTAGGTAACGGTGCGTAAATTAAGAACATGTTGCTCTCGGCAGGTATTGCGAATATGTCATCTGTAGCTAGATACAAACGTTTCATATGTGCTATTAGAAATTACTCATTTTTATGTTTTGTTAAAATCATGTGATTGTTGCCTTTGAATATTTCCTTGGTGTAATTTCTATGATTTTTCACTTGGGAACTATACCCGAATGTATACATCCCGCTCGAGGCTTTTTAAATTCATATTCAGTTATTCCGATATCTTTATATACCACTTCAGAGTAGTATAGATTCATGCCAACGCCAATGACAGCCCTGCAGATTGCAAGAACATACAATCTTGGAACTCCTGTACAAGAAGCAAGAGCCTTCATTCAAGGAAATGATTTTTCTAGTAAAAGGGATTCTTCTGTCAATGTTGGTAACGTTGATCAAGTTGTCACACATTTACTCGGTGCCTTTCCATTATATGGCAGACGTGAATTGGAGCAAGTAACCTATTCTGTTTTACGTGATATGAATTATACTGGTGAAGTTAGTAATCATTTTGATGAACAAGTTGCAGGACAACCTCTATTCACTATAAGATCTTAGCGTCTTCTCAATGCTTCTAACAGAAGTTTTCTTTCAGTTTTTATTACAGTCTCTCTGACTTTTTGTATCGCATCCATCTCACATGAGATTGAATCAATCCCTAATGAAACAAGATATTCAACCAGTTCTGGTGAGTTGCTTGGTCCTTCTCCGCAGATGGATGTCTCAACATTGTATGAATGACAGACCTTAATCACATATTTCATCATCTTTCTGACAGCCGGATGAAGCTCTGTATACAGTTCAGCAATCCTAGCATTGTTCCTGTCAATTCCAAGAGTCATCTGTGTCAGATCATTGCTTCCAAAACTGATGAAAGCTATTCCAGCCTTGCAGAAATCCTCAATTGTCATGGCAGCGGCAGGAGTCTCCACCATTATTCCTAGCTTTGCTTCTTCAGGCAGTCCGACTTCTTTAGAAATTTCTTTAGCTTTAATGAATTCGTCAACCGAGATGATAAATGGAATCATGATGTGGACATTCTTCAGTCCTTCTTCATGCAATCTTTTTATAGCTTCAAACTCGGCCTTCAGAAGTTCAGGCTCGTCCAAACTCCTTCTTATCCCATGCCATCCGATCATCGGATTGTCTTCATCAGGCTCTTCGCTTCCTCCGTCCAGATTTCTGAATTCGTCTGAACGTGCATCTAGATTCCTGACCCAGACTGGCTTTGGATTGAACGCCTGAGCTATCGGCCTGATTCCATCCATCAAAATTTTTATATAATCCTCTTTCCTTCCATCTCTGATCAGTTTGGCTGGATGAATTCCAGATTCAGTTATCATGTGTTCTATTCTCAGCAATCCAACTCCGTCTGCGATTTTAGAAATAGTTTCCAGGTTCTTTGGAAAAACTAGATTAACTTTTATAGAAGTCGCGGTCAGCTCTTTCATCATCCCTGGCACATGTTCTTCAGAAACTTGAATCGGCTCTTCATGAGGCTTTTCTAATTCAACCTCTCCCTGATAAACTACTCCCTTGTATGCATCCACTGTGACAATCTGGCCGTCTTGCAAAACTTTTGTGGCGTTAATCGATCCAACTATCACCGGCAGTCCCATCTCTCTTCCGACTATGGAAGCATGTGCAGTCACTCCTCCTTCGTCTGTCACTATAGCAGCAGACCTAGACATTGCGACTACCATGTCCGGAGAAGTCATCTTCGTTACAAGGATGTCTCCTTTCTGGATTTTTCCCAGGTCCTGCATCGATTTGACAATTCTGACAGTTCCAGTTGCTAAACCTGGAGAAGATCCCACCCCTTTCAGTATCGGCTCACCTACTCCCTTCACTTCCTCTTCTTCACGCCTTTTTCTCAGTGTCGTGATCGCTCTTGTCTGAACGATGTAAATTCGCCCTTTCTCAAACGCAAATTCAATGTCCTGAGGCTTTCCATAGTGCTGCTCTAGTCTCATGCCGTATTTTCCAAGTGTGAGAATCTCCTCTTCGGAAAGGACTTGCTGCTTTTGTCTTTCAGGTGATACCGGAACGTTCACTGTCCTGTCCACCGCCACATCTCTGATTCTCATCCTGTCCTTTGTTCCTATGAATTTTGAAGGGATTCTCCCGTCTTTCGAAATCGTATAATTGTCAGGTTGGATCTCTCCAGAAACTAAACTCTCTCCCAATCCCCACGTTGCTTCTATCATTATGTTGTCTTCCTGTGTTGCAGGATTTACAGTGAACATCACTCCTGATTTTTCAGAATTGACCATCTTCTGTACGATTATAGAGATGCTGGCGTTTTGGAAATTGTTTTTATTCCTATAAAAAATAGCTCGCGGCTCGAAAAGCGACGCCCACGATTTTTTCACAGAATCAAGATAGGATTTCACACCTTTGACATTCAGAAATGTAGCTTGCTGGCCTGCGAATGAAGCTGTTGGCAAATCCTCGGCAGTTGCAGAGCTCCTCACCGCCACAAGTGCGAAATCTCTACCGGCTGTGATCAATTCCAAGGCCTGAGGAACAGAGACATCATTATAAGAAAGACTCCTATAAGCTTCAACCAGCTCGCTTTTCATCGACATCGGATACTCCGAAGATTCGATCATTTTTTTTATCGAAGAGGAAGCTTGCATGAGAGCATCCGTGTTATCGACATCGGTCGAACTGATGATCTGATCAATGCTTTCCTTAAGATGATTCACTTCAAGAAATTTGTTGAAAGCTCTAGTCGTTATGGCAAAGCCTGGCGGGACTGGCAGTTTCAGGTTGAACATCTCGCCAAGGTTAGCTCCCTTTCCGCCGACAAGGGCAATCATGTTTTTGTCAATATGTTCGAACCAAAGAATGTATTCCATGAATTAATTTTGAATTTCTAATAAAATATATGTAATATTGGTGTGGTCGAGAAGAAGCGCCGATTTTAGACTTTGTAATACCGCTCTTTAACCCTTCTTTACTAAAAAAGTAGTACTATATAAGTTATTGTGTGATG
>JAZDPU010000009.1:0-2239 GCA_043797345.1 Candidatus Aenigmatarchaeota archaeon
ATATCGCTACTAGTCCACATTCACTACAAATTTGAACTGGCGTCTTGTCCGAGTCGAATCTTTCTTTCAAGACCAATGCCGCGCCGTGTGAGATTATAACATCTTTTTCCATTTCCCCTAGTCTAAGCCCACCTTCTTTACTCCTTCCTTCGGTTGGTTGTTTTGTCAAAAGTGTTACTGGGCCTCTTGATCTAGCATGTATCTTATTCGAAACTAGGTGATCGAGTTTCTGGTAGAAACAACTTCCAATAAACATCTGTGAAGCAAATCTTTTTCCAGTTCTTCCATCATACATAGTTTCTTTACCATCATTTCTAAAACCAAAGCTTTCCAAGAGTCCTCTTATTTCTTTCTCATCGGTTGGATTGAATGCCGGCGAGTATGTGTACTTTGCAGACATTGCCGAGGCTTTTCCCGCTATTATTTCAAGAAGCTGTCCGATTGTCATTCTCGATGGAATTCCATGAGGATTGAAAATTATGTCGGGGACTACACCACTCTCGGTAAATGGCATGTCTTCCTGAGGAACTGTCAAACCAATGACTCCTTTCTGCCCGTGTCTGCTGGCCATCTTATCTCCAATCTCCGGGATCTTCAAATCTCTGATTACAACTTTCACTAACTTCGTTCCATCTATAGTCTCACTTAAGAAAACCCTATCGACAATTCCTTCGTCCCCATGCCTCAATCTTACAGAAGTTTCCCTAATATTCTCGATTCCAGTGATGAACTGGTCCATACTCCCCAAGAATCTTAATGGAGACACTCTTCCTACCAAGACGTCGTCAGATTTCACATTAGTTTCAGGATTTATTATTCCATCTTCAGGAAGATGTTTGTATGCATCTTCTCCTGCATATCCCCTTACCCCAGGTTCAGGTGTTCCCATGATGTCTTCCTGACCACCCATATATCTTTTCTGTTCGGCTTCGTAAGTTCTGTACATTATAGAACGCAAAAGACCTCTTTCTATAGAACTCTTGTTCATTATGATAGCGTCTTCTGTATTGTATCCTTCATAAGAGCCGAGCGCAACAACCACATTCATCCCATTTGGATGTTTGTCAAAATCTAGTATTTTATGTGCATAAGTTTGAACAAGTGGTCTCTGCGGATAAAGCAGTACATTCGTTTTTGTATCCACTCTGTTCAAGAAATTAGTTGTGAAAAGTCCAATGCTCTGCCCAACCATTTTCGCGCCGTAATTTACTCTGTCCCCTCTGTTGTATTCAGGATAAGGAATGAAAGATGCAGAAAGACCAAGAATTATCGATGGATCCAATTCAAGATGCGTATGCTCTTTGGTCACATTTTCAAGTCTGAGGGCTATGTATGTGTTCTCTTCCTCGTCGGCATCAAGATATTCTATGATTCCAGTCTTTATCAAGTCGTCCCAAGTGAGTTCACCTTTCTTCAATTTGTCTACATGTTCCTGTTTGAGTCTTGGTTCCCCATTCTTTACTATTATCGTAGGTCTCCTTGTCCTTCCATTGTCACTCAAAACTTTAATTTCATCCAAATGCTTGTAATAAACCACGTTGACTTGGCTAGAAATCAGACCGTTCCTTCTCTTCTCTCTTATATCATCTACAAGTTTCTCAGGCTCTTTTGTAGTTCCGATGAACCTTCCACCTAAAAATATATCTGTCATTTCAAATCAGCCGCCTTTTGCAGATAATTCGTCAGTCCTTTGTTCTCTTTTTCCCCCACACCTTTCGTCACTTCCGCCATTATCGCCAAATATTTTCTCAATCCGATTGTCGCTCCTTCTGGCGTTTCACTCGTACACAATTTTCCCCAATGAGTCGGATGAAGTTCTCTTGCTTCGAAATGCTCTTGTGTAGACGTCAATGGAGAAAGGACATTTCTCATGTGAGAAACCGTTTTGATGAAACTTCCTCTCTCAAGTCTTTGGCTGACTCCAGTTCTTCCACCAACCCAAGAACCGATTGCCAAAGCAGAAACTAGCTGGTTCGTCAAAACATTCGACTCGACGATTGCCTGAAGTGGTGGCAATCTTCCTCTCTTAGTCAGCTTCTGGTAGTTGTATGTGATTCTCGTTATCAATCCCCACTTTCCTAGAAGTATCGCCCTGAGTAAAATTTCCAAAAGATCGCCTGCTTGTTTTAGTCTTTTATTCGAATAGTGATCTAAATCATCAGCTTCTATCTTGTTCAAATGCAGTTTTATGAGTTTTCCAATCGCCTTTGACAAAAACATTGCCTTTTCAAGCCTGTTC
>JAZDPU010000010.1:0-2514 GCA_043797345.1 Candidatus Aenigmatarchaeota archaeon
ACCACAACGCAGAACATGAGAGTTATCGGTGCTGAGAGCTTCAACATCACATTGCCAGGGACAAGCGGTTCTTCAACCACTGGATTCTGGGACATAGGTTGGCGTGACTTTTATTTCAGGACTGGATTGTATTCAGCAGGCACTTCCAATTACACGGTAGAATACCTGTTCCTGCCGATGGGAAGCGGAACCAATTATAACTATTCGGCCGTGTGGAGATACAATGCCACATCATTGACATGGTCTTCATTTATTCCGAAGGAAACCGGCAACACTTTGTCGAACGTATCTTCGTCCAGCGACCACTTTTGGGTCTATGTCAACGGGACAGACAGAGTGGAGCTTGAAGCAAGATATGTTTGAAGTTGAATTTGTGGTTTTATGAATAAAAAGATTTTTGCATATTCCTTTTTTTTATTCAGCCTTTTTTTTCTAGTATCTGCGACGATGGCAGTTGATTTGTGCTCTTGGAGAGGCTATGCCAACAAGAGCGGCACTCTTGTGAACACGACTGATTATATCACTGTCAATAACTCATTATCAGGATCTGCGACGATATTTTCTGACGGGAGATATACGGCTGATGTCGAAGGGGTCCCTTTCTCAAATATTAGTTTTAAAATCTGCGGTGTGTCAGTTATCCAAGGCCAGCAGAACTTTACATGCCCTGTCACTACACTCAATACTCTCAACCTTTCCATTACATTGTTATCAAGCGGAGCTTCGTGCTCATACAGCTGCGGGTGCTCTGGAGGATACTGCTGCAGCGGGGCTACTGAATATATAACTGGAAGCGGGACCGGGACTTGCCAAAGTTCTGCCTGTGCAGCTGCGACTACAACCACAACTTCTTCAGGCGGTGGAGGCGGTTCGGCAGGAACTACCACTACCACGACAACCACAACTATAACAACTCCGCCAGTTCAAGAAACCGGTGTTGTGAGAAACATTTCTGCAAATCAGACCGCGATTATCGATATAAATAAATCTGACGAGCTCAAAATCGAGGAAATCTCAATCGAAGTGAATAACAATGTTAATAATGTCCAGATCACTGTCAAGGAAACCACCCAGCCTTCTAGTGCGAATTTGGTAATCGGTTCTGCCGATGGATCAGTTTACAAGTATTTGGAAATTTCTAAAACAAACATACAGGATGCTGACATCAGCAAAGTAAAGATAAAATTCAAAGTTGAAAAATCATGGCTGACTGCAAATAATATTGATAAAAATACTGTTGCCTTGAGCAGACTGGTTGGAACAAGCTGGGTGAAGCTGCCGACAACGATAACAAGCGAAGATGCGACTTATGTCTATTTTGAAGCAGAATCTCCAGGACTATCGGTCTTTGCAATCAGCGGGCAAAAACTGGCAGTTACGACTCAGACTACAACCACGACTACAAGTCCTACGACTTCTACCACGACCACAGCTCCCCCACAGCCGCCAACAATTCCGACTGTCTATATAGGAGTAATCTTTTTGGTCGCAGTGATTATTGTCATCTTCTATGTCATGAGGAAAAGCGTAAAGTTTAAAAAAGTCGTCTCCTAGGCCGATTTAATAATAAACAGAAAATTTCGTGATAGTCTTAAATTTGTAAAAGAACAATCCTGAACTCATGATTGGCAAGCTGTTTGTAGTATGTATGATAATAGTCTTAGTCATTTTAGTTTACGAATTCGTCCACAATGTATGGAACATCGACATCTGCCTGAGCTACTACCAGACTTTTGGAAATTATAATTTCACGATTCCGTTCTCAAACAACCGAACAAACACCTGGGACTGCTACCATCAGGCATTGAATGACCTTTTTGTTTACATGCTTGGGATAGTTGTCATTTCTATTTTTCTCGGCATGGCGATAAGGGATTTCAAAGAATGATTAGCTCATGTGAAGGAAATCTTTGAATTTGATGTATGCTTCTTCTGGATTGTTTGAATTGATTGCCATATTTTCGAAAGGACAGATTGATGTCTGGGCTTTGTTCAAGATGACTTCAGTCTTTCTTTCGCAGACGAATGGAATGTTTGACTGTTTCAAAGTTTTGATCGCATATTCGCTCATGAGTTTGGCATAGACTTTTTTGATCTTGCTTCTAATAATCAGCATGGCCGAAGCTTTTCCCACTATCCTGTCAGCAACTGAGGAATCGTTCAACTCATCTCCCAGATCCCTGATTGCGATAAGAAAATCCATGATCCCGTTTGACTTCCCTCTGAAGATCGGATTCCCATTTTTAACAACCACAAATGAAAGATTTTCCCTTTCAAGAATATCATGCGCGATCTCAAAATCTTCCATTCATTTACTTATAATCTGGAATAAAAATTTATAGACATGGCCATAGACATGATTTGGTATCCGGCATTCTTTTTAATCGGCTTCATGCTCCAATTGCTGCTGCCAGGACCGATAAGGATGTTTCTTATTTACCCGCTCGTTCTAGTCTTGGCTTTTGCCAGTTTCCAGTATTCCAATTTTCTGTATATCTCATTTGCATCAGGGAT
>JAZDPU010000011.1:0-2966 GCA_043797345.1 Candidatus Aenigmatarchaeota archaeon
GGGTCTTTGAGTTTGTTAGGGTCTATGATGGACATCAATGCTTGTTCAGCCTCATCTTTTTCGTCAGAAGGTATAACTCCTGGACTGTCCAAAAACATTATCTTCCCTCTGCCTCTCACCCATTGCACTCCTGTGGTGAAACCGGCAATCGGAGAAGTTCTTGCAACTTCTTTGAAACCGACCAAAGAATTTATCAGTGAAGATTTGCCAGTGTTCGGGTAGCCTATGACGCCGACACGTATATAATCCTTGTATCTTACTCTTTTTGCCAAATCAAATATCATTTCCTTCAAAGTAGGTATGCCTACTCTATCCTTACAAGAGACAAAAATCGCTTCATTCGGCCTGAACCTTCTCAAAAAATTTATTTTCATCCTTCCGGTTATCAGGTCAGCCTTGTTCATCACGATGATGAGAAACTTTCTTTCCCTCCGGATCTTGTTCTCCAACTTTTCATTGCGTGTAAGGTTCGGCATGCGTGCATCTACTACTTCTAAAATGATGTCAGACTCGTAGATGACCTTGTCCATTATCCTCCAAAAATTGTGTATCATTCGGCATCCCTCTTAAATAATAGCATTTTTAAAATAGTTAACTACCAAAGTTCTAATTAAACTAATGATTAATTTCGAAATACACAACATGGTTGTCACAGTCCAGTTCTCAGGCAGGGTGGACCTTGACAAATTGTCTAGCAAGCTGCCTGGCGGAGCAGAATATTTCCCTGACAATTTTCCAGGCGCTGTCTATAGGATGGCAAAGCCGAAAGCGAGCTTTCTTATATTTTCTTCAGGCAAAGCTACATGTGTTGGCACTGCTTCCGAGAAGGATGCAAAAGAAGCCATAAAGAACATGTTAAAGCTGCTGAAAGGCATTGGGGTCGATGTGAAAGCTGTCAAAATTGAAGTCCAGAACATTGTCGCATCTACAAAGCTAGATGTGAGGTTTGACATAGACAAGATGGCTTTCGAGCTGGAGAATTCCGAATACGAGCCTGAAACATTTCCCGGCCTTGTTTACAAGACTAAAGGAAGCGTCACTTTTCTCATATTCGGCACGGGAAAAATAGTCTGCGTCGGAGCAAAGTCCACCAAAGACATCAAAGACTCTTTCGACAGTCTTGTAAAAAAGCTGAAAGAAATCAAAGCGCTGAAATAAGTGGTAGCATGGATTGCTGCGTACAGAAATGTGTTCAGTGCTGTTTGGAGACTGAGATGCCTCTTTCCGAGGAAGATGTAGAAAGAATAAAAAGTTTGGGGTTTGACTATGATTTTTTCGTCGTCAACGCAGACAATTGGCTTCAATTAAAGAACATCGATGGAAAGTGTGCTTTCAACGACGGCAAACAGTGTCTAATCTATGAAAACAGGCCGGAAGGATGCAGGCTGTATCCGATAACCTATGATGAAGATGGTGCCGTACTGGACGAAGACTGTCCGCATAAAGAGGAATTTAAAATTTCCAAAGCCGAAATAAAGATGGTTTCATCTCTTGTCAGAAAACTTAAAGACGAAAGAAAGCAACGAATGAAGTAAATATGCTTATTCACAATTTGAGAACCATTCAGAATTAAGTTATAACTGAGGATATTCCACTTCTTCGGATACAAGTATATAATTGTAGCGATGGAATTCTTTGAAAAAAGAAATTCCAAATTCTTTTTCTTTTCCAAGCATTTCTATAAGATAAGATTTATACGGCGACAATTCTTCATATTTTTGGGTAGCGCTAATCGCGCCTTCTGTCTTATCGAATAAATAGATCATCAAACGAAAATAAGGCAAAGTGTCATTTACACGACGAGCCTGTATACAGCTTTTCACTAAATCGAGTGCTGTCGAATGTGGGAGTGTCCTGCGAATCACTGCTATTGTATTGGGGTATAATGGATGTTCATATACAGGATAGTTTACAAATTTTTGCGTTATACGAGATATTTGTCCTCTCCAACTAGTCTGTTCATCTATTTTTGGCAGAGTTGGGGATTTCATGAATATCTTATACAACATTAGACTTTTAAATCCTTGTGTGAGAAGGTGGGATTTGAACCCACCGAAAAAATTGAACCAATATCCATAAGACCATATGTTCATATCTTATTCACAATTGAGGAAACGCCGGTTTTGTTTGTCCTTCTTCCTGTCTTCGACCTCTAATACTCATCATTAGGACTTTAAAACACATAAAATCGATGGTTTCTAACGAGGAGTATTAGAAAAATAATGAGTGTTTCCGATGTCTGGATGATTCACTTCACAACTCATTTAAACCTAATTACTAAATGAAAATTATGAAAAAAATAGGATACAGAAGCACTAATGGTCTTTCTGAAAAAGTTGATTTTAGAACAGCTCTTCTACGAGGTCAGGCACCAGATAAAGGTCTATACATGCCTGATAATATTCCTTCGTTATCTTATGATACAATTGAATCCATGCATAAGATGGCATATTCTGATATAGCTTTTGTCGTGCTCAATCAATTTCTTGAAAATGAAATGCCTTCGAATGAACTAGATAGAATAGTTCACGAAGCGTATGATTTTGATGTTCCAATACAAAATGTCTATGAAAGAAAGCATATTCTATGGCTCGATGAAGGACCAACCTTTTCTTTCAAAGATTTAGCCGCTAGAGCGATGTCTCGGCTTATGCAGTATTATATGAAGAATGAACAAAATCGTATGACAATTTTGACAGCAACATCAGGAGATACGGGTAGTGCAGTTGCGAATGCATTTTATGGAATGGATAATATCGATTGTGTTGTTCTATTTCCTGAGAGAGAAGTTACCGAACTTCAGAGAAGGCAGATGACTACTTTAGGAAAAAATGTTAGGACTTACGCTGTAGATGGAAAATTTGATGATTGCCAAGCCATAGTTAAACAGGCATTTTCAGATTCTGAACTTGAACATCTCAATCTTTCATCTGCCAATTCAATTAATTTTGGAAGATTATTGCCAC
>JAZDPU010000012.1:0-2252 GCA_043797345.1 Candidatus Aenigmatarchaeota archaeon
TTTCCTTTCTTTCCTCTTCTTTTCCTTTCCTTTCACTTGTTTCCTTTCTTTTCACTTGTTTCCTTTCCTTTCCTTTCTTTCCTCTCTCTTTCACCTGTTTCTCTTTCCATTTCTTCCCTTAACATTTTTCCACAGCATCCACTCTTGCCGAAAAATATCCTCAAAATATCCTCAAAATATCCTCAATATCCTTAAACACTTCACTTGCAAACACTAATCCTTCCTGTTATACTATAATCGTAGTTAAACAGTAACAAGCGTCCATTGTGACCGTAAAGTTTGCTCCTTCTCAGTTTCGATCCTCTGACAGTAAAGATGCTCACGACCAGTTAAGTCAAAGTTCAGACACAGAGATCGATACCAAGTTTGATGCTTCTGCTTTTACATAGAACGCATTGAACCATTAGCAAGCAAAGGTGCTGACCAAACGCACAGAGTCTTTGCTGAATGAACCACGTTGATTGATGCAGAAAAACATAACTTAGATTATGCGGGGTTTAGCTGGGCACGAATAATGCTCATGTGAAATAAGAGATCAGATTAAGTGTTTTCGGGAGTGTTTACACAGGGTTCTCGAAATAACATTTCAGTTCCACTGATAAATTCAGTTCACATACTTCAGGAAATTGTCCAGTTTCAGAGATCGAAAAGTATCAACAAGTAGATCAAAATAGTCCCCTTCGAGATTGTCAACGAGGATTGCAGCGGCTCTCTTTCTCTTCTCTTTTCTCGCAGGAGCTTATCTGGTTGTTTCAGATAGGCTCCTGTCCAGAACAAAGAAGTTTTAGTTCCATGAAGTTATAAAAGGTACGTAGACCTAATTCTACGCCATTTTGAGAAAAGGAGGGATAGATTATGGATATTACTGTAGATTTCACAGATGACCTGACAATTTGCGTACATAAGGTGCCTAATAAACAAATGGCACGACTTAAACGACAGTTCAACGTGGTAGAGTACATCGACTTTAAAGACTTTTACACCACAACTATTAGTATTTTTAATGTGGAAATAAAGTTTTTTTCACGAAAGGCTGAATCATGAAAGATTTCTACTTTGTTGAAAAGGATCCTGATCTCAGGAAATTCGATTGGAACCTGATGCCTCTGTTTGCTCCTCAAACTACGCTGGAACTTGTGCGAGGCAACCTGATGAAACTTTGCTCTGCTTCGCAGAAAATGGAGCGAAATATTCAAGTTTTCAAGAATGGAATCTTGTTGAGTGAAATTGTCGTCTGCAATGGACGTATAATTCACGAAAAACCGATAGCTGATACAAGAACGAACGCGGAAATTGACGCTGATTTCTTTTACGAGAATAAAGCTAAGCGTTCGCCTTCGGTCGTGCGTTCTAGGCTCTCAAATGACTGGTTCCTGTCAGATCATTATGAGGAGGATCCAAATCGTGCAAAAAGGATGAGAATGCGGGTTCGTCCCGAAAAGAGAAACACTACAAAAGTTCCGGGATAAAAATTGAATTTTGCTTGAGGGCATCATTTATTGGTGCTCTCAATGGAACGTTCAATTGGCTTGACGTTACTAATTGAGAATGGAGGAAGAGACAATGAAAGATTTTAAAGTGTTTGTTAAAGGAAAGAAGTTTGTGGTAAAAAGCAAATCAGGTCTTTTGTTGAAGAACCGAACATTTAAATCAGGATCAGTTGCTAAATTTAGTTCGGAGGAAGCAGCTTTCAAAGCTCTCCAGATCATGATTGCCAACGCGAAGTACCCCAGTATGCAAGACCACAAGTTCTAAAATTCTGTGGGAGACACTTTTAGGAGTGTCTCGTAGAGCGTTTTAGAGGAACGCTACTAATGAGAAAAGGAGGAGATTATGGAAAAAGCTAAATTGGTTTTATTAGCGGAATTGCTGAACGAATTTGTTCAGTCGGACGAGCACAATGGTAATTCAATTTACTTGGATGAACCTATTTTTATTGTGCTTGATGAGTTGGACGCAATGCTGGCTCTTGCTGATGAAAATCTTCAGCAGGAAATTGACCACATTGATCACCTGATGCTGTAGGGCGTTGCTTAGAGAGCTTACTTTAATAAGCTCTCTGCTGGAACGTCTCTAACGGACGTTACTACTTGAGAATGGAGGAAGAGATTATGGAATCATTGAAAGAGGTTTTGATGAGGCGGGACGATTTGACGGCGTCCGAAGCGGATGAACTGATTGGCGACGCAAAAACGGAGCTTCAAGAACGGCTCAAAGCAGGGGATATGCCTTTTGACATCTGTGAGGAACTG
>JAZDPU010000013.1:0-2588 GCA_043797345.1 Candidatus Aenigmatarchaeota archaeon
CACCGATTTTGACATCTTCAAGGTCTATCACTTCATCCTGCAAACAAAGAAACCGTGATCTTTCTCATATGGGTCTAAAACAACAAAATCAAGTATCTCGAAATATTCTTCCAACTGTTTCTTAGATTCCTTGTAAATCTGTTGAGGTTGCTTGGTGACATCTATGCTTCGTGATTTAATTGCGATCATCCCAAACCCTTTCGGCTTCAAGAACTTCAAACAATTCCTGATAAAAATCTTAACCTCTTCTGGATCTGCCACATCGGCATAAACCAAATCAACTTTCTCCAAAACATTCTTCTCATAGTCTTCAGGTTTTCTCGAATCTGCAAGTATGGGAATTATGTTTCCTCTTTTCTCTGCATGGGAAATCAAATCTCTCAACACCCTTTCAGCGATGTCAACTCCGTAGATTAATCCATCAGTTCCGATAATGTCTGAGAAATGCGAAGCAGTAGTCCCGCTTGCAATCCCGAGGTAAAGAACCTTCATCCCTTCTTTCAAAGGAAATTCTTTCAATCCTTTTTTAATTGCTGCCGCAGGCTTGCTCCTAAAATGATCCCAAATCCTGTATTCTGTTTTCCCATCTTTAACCAAGTGTTCTCCGTAAACCTTTTCGCCAGGAACGAGATTCACAGTAGCAAGATTTTTATCTGCAGTAAAAACTCCAGGAAACTTCTTATGAGGTTCTATATTCATCTGCCCTTCGCTATTTTTTTCATCCTCTCGTCCAAATCTTTTTTCAGACCATCTGCTTTGTATTCATGTGAATAAAAGTCTATCTTCACTGCGATTGAAAGTTTTGATGCAAGTGTTCTTGCGATCTTCCCCTTCTGGTCAATTGAAGCATTTTGAACCAATGGATGATTGAAAAGAATTCCAAACTTTGGAGACTTTCCTCTTCCATGGAGAAATCTGAACAGGGCCTTTTCCGCTCCGAGCAATTGGATGGTTGAAGATGGTGATCTGGCAATCTTTTCCAAGCCGCCGGCCTTTGAAATCAATTTCGCTGCAAGCAAAGGTCCAGCCAGTTCCCTCAAGTTCGGGGCGACTTCTTTCAGAATAGTATCTAGATATTTAGAAATCTTTTCTCTCGTTTTGTATAAAGAACTAATCTCTGAAGCAAAACTTTGGATAATTTTTATATCATCCTCTTTCAGATCCATCCCCATACTCTTCTCAGTGAACTGTTTCAACTCCTGATCATCTATCATCATCCTCTGCCCGAATTTCTCGATCAGTGTGGCATACTTTTCATGGCTGTCCACGACTCTGTTCATCTCAGGAAAATGCAGTCCGTACCATTCCCTCAGCCTTTCTATAAGGACGTTTATCGACCTGTCAAGCTCCTCAAGCGCTCCATTCGCCTGGACAACCAATCCGTCTCTCCCCATGGCCTTTTTGATTTTGACTTTGGTCATTTCCAGGTTGATTTTTGTGAGAAGGTTGTTGAATTCTGTCTGATCTTTAACAAACTGCCTTTCAACAGCAAATTTTCTCAGGTTGTCTTTAATGAAAGCTTCTTGGTCTGTGTTAGCCTCTATGTTTCTTGCTCCATTTTTCCTGAATGGAAAGACAAACTCCCTGTAGCCTTTCTTACCGAGCTCGTACATCAGCTTCTTCTCGTCCGCAGTGACCTCAAATTCAGATGTCTTGTACTGCTGGGCAATCAGTTCGGGATTTTTAGGGAAAGGCTTGAAAGTAAGTATCTTCTTGTTCTCATCTACAGCAAATATTCCTATGAAAGTCGTCAGAATGTATACACGCATAGTTTTTATATTATTTTGTTAAGCTTAAAAATGGAAAAGGGTAAAAGCTAGATATGAAAAAAGGAACTTTGGTTCTGCTTGTGAGGAACGACAGGTCGTATTTGGTTGAAGCTGGAAAGGGCCAGTTGAACCTGAAAGAAGGGAACATTGATCTTCTGCAATTGACGAAGAAAAAATTCGGAGACGAGATAAAAACCCATATTGGGAAGAAGCTGTCCATAGTCGAGCCGAACATGAACGACATTTTGGAAAAAAAGGTGAGAAGGCTTCCTCAGATAATCACTCCGAAGGATGTGGCATTGATCATGGCATATACAGGAGTCGGACAGGGAGATAGAGTAGTTGACGCGGGAACTGGATCTGGGTTTCTCTCGATAATTTTGGCCAGTCATATAAAGCCCGGAAAAGTTTTCACATATGAAAAGAACAGGCAGTTCTTCAAGGTTGCTAAGAAGAATATGAAACTTGCTGGCGTGGAGAAATTTGTAAAAATAAGAATGAAAGATGTCACAAGAGGGTTCGAAGAAAGGAATGTCGATTTGGTAACTCTTGATCTGAAGAATCCTGAAAAAATAATCCCGCATGCGTACAAATCATTAAAGCCAGGCGGATGGCTGGTAGTTTATTCTCCATATGTGGAGCAAGTGAGCAAGGTAGTGAGGGAAATAAAAAGGAAAGACTTTTCTAGTATAAAGATTGTAGAGAATATTGTCAGGGAATGGCAGGTCGAGGAGTTCACCAGGCCGAAGACAATTGGTCTGATGCATACAGGTTTCCTGACATTCGCGAGGAAGATGGGATGATAGGAATAAGTTTTGC
>JAZDPU010000014.1:0-2894 GCA_043797345.1 Candidatus Aenigmatarchaeota archaeon
CCATATTCATTGTTTCTCCTTTTGGTTATTAAATTTTCATCTTCTGATTAATTAAACATTGTTTAATTTTAATATTAAAAGTCTATTATTCGTTTAACAGTTAAATATATATATTAAATGAACGTTAATTATTCTAACGACACCAGAATGTGGTTAAATGACGAGCCTTTGTCCAAGGTGCAGATCAGCTGAGATGAAGATACTCAGCATGAGCTATCCTACAGCTTTCGAATGTCCTGCATGCGACTATGTGTTCATTCAAATGCCACACGCATTAATTGATGAGTGAGTAAAATTGCTGTTCCTCGATGACCTCATTCAATTAAATTTGCGTAGGATTATTAAGTTATTAAAACTGAGAATGGTAATAATTCTTCATGCCCAGGTCGCCTAACCCGGTATGGCACAGATCAATATGAGTGCAAGCCTGGAATCATAGGCGGAAAGCCTGCGAGCGCAAGCTCTTGCGAGTTCAAATGAGACAAAATCTCTGAAAATCTCGCCCTGGGCGCTCTTTATCTCTACTAGGTTTTCAAATCATTAGCTGAGTCAGGACATCCTTGGAATTTTTTTAGATTTAAATAATTAACTGCTTTTATATTTCTTATGGTACGAAGACTCGTCAATGCAACATGGATATGCGAAACATGTGACAAATCGCACTCCTCTAAATCATCTGCACGATATTGTGAAAATTTACCTACTTCTGCCTTCTTGTATCACATTGATCAATTACTTCCATTTCCAACTTTTCCATATGCAAGGATTCAGTCAAGGCGTAGAGAGGTTAACGGATCTGAGCATGTTAATGTTTATTCTGTCATTGCCACTGATTTCAATCAAACCAATGTCATTAGTTTGGAAGAAAAAGAAATAATGTCATGGATGGATTCAGAAAGGTCATTACTTCAACTTAGAGCCCACTCGTCTTGCCTGTCGTAAAGAACGTCATGATACTCCCAGAACTTTCCCTGCTCATTCGCACATCTTGCAGCATTCGACGCTTGTCCTGCAAACTTGTGTATGCTGTAAAGAGGAAGATCCATGTAAACGAACTTTATCTTCTCCACATACTCGCTGATAATTTTTTCGACAGTCGGTTCAACCCTTCTACAGAAAGGACACTGGTAATCAGAGAATTCGACTACAACCACTCTGGCAGATGAATTCCCCTTTGGAGGAAGACTTCCCAGCTTGATTGTGTTTGTAGAACTTTCATTTGCTAATACCGAATCTATTTTTGTTTTCAGAGTTGTATAGGTTGCTGATGCTACAAGCTCACCGTTTACATAAAATGAAGGAGTTCCGGAAACTTGCAGCTTTATTCCTTCGTTCAAATCGCTTCGTATTTCAGAATCGTATTTGCTGGATTCAAAGCAAGATTTGAACTGAGTAGTATTCAGATTCAGTCCAGCAGCATAATCAACAAACTGGTCTCCTGAGATTACAGGCTTCTGCATCTGTGCGAAAAAATATCCGCCTGCGATAATCACAGCTGCAAATATGATTCCGATGATGTGGACAGCTTTGATTTTCATCCAATCACTATAAACTTATTGGGAGTTTTGGGAAGTAAATATATAAACTTTTTTCGGAACGTCATAAATTAATCCTTTTCCTTCCAATATTGAAGACATGTCATATTTGCCTTGCTTCCAAAAAGATCAGATTGGAGAGGAACAACTTGAGTTGGAAAAATCACTGTACTCCCAAGCTTTTGAAAAAATTTACTCTTATCTGAGCATGAATAGTGATCATTCTCAACTTGCTTTACAGTTACAAATTTCAAAAATAAGCGGGGAAGTAAGACTTCCTGAAGAAGAATTGAATGAAACGATAGGCCGAACTCTTGGAGTAGACGGAAGTCTTGTCCCATATCATATCGAGAGGATTGAAAGAGACTATGGATCGTTGAGAGTTCATTTCTCCCAGCTTGCAGAAAGAACTGCGAAATTGAAAATGGAAGATCTGAGAAATTACAGAGAGCTCGTTAAATACAGAAAAGATATGAAAAAGAAAAATGCCGAGCGTGAAAAGAAACTTGGGGAAGAGATATCAGAGAAAGCAAGGTTGTTTTTCATTACGGGTTCTACTGGATGATGCATTGCTGGAAAGTTTCAAACGTCTGAGGTCCGACTAATTCCTTGTCCCCGATGTAGAAGGTGGGAGTACCTTGCAATCCCAATTTTGTGGCAGTCTGATAATCCTGAAGAACCCTGTCTTGAGTTTTCAGGTTGTCAAAGCAATCGTTGAATTCCGTCATGTTCAATCCCAATTGCGTGGCATAAGTTTTCATATTTGTAGTAGCAGTTGCCGCATCGACATTGTCGCTGAATGAAGATTGCTTTTCGAACAGAATGTCATGATATTCCCAGAACTTTCCCTGCTCGTCTGCGCACAAAGCAGCCCTGGCAGCCAGCTGCCCGTTCTTGTGCTGCGGGAGCGGGAAGAAAAAGAATGTGAACTTCACCTTGTCCGGATATGTGGCAAGAATCTGCTTTACCACAGGCTCAGCCTGCTTGCTGAACGAACATTCGAAACATGCGAATTCTATCAAATTAATCGGAGCTGATTGGTTCCCTCTGACCGGATGCCCAGCCAATGGGATGTCCTTTATGGAAATAGTAGTGCTGATGTTCAGGCCATTAAAAATGCAGAATCCTGAAGCCTCAGGCCCGTTGCAGTTCCCAAATAAGACATAATTGTAGACTCCGTATCCCATTGCTGCGATCGAAAAGAAAAATGAGATCACAAAAATCCATGAGATTAGCTTGAAGTTCTTGAAGACGAATTTTCCGACTGCAGGAAACAAGCCCATGAGTTTAGAAGTAATAGACGCCTTCATCCTCTGGTCGAATCCGGTGTCACACGGACGTAGCGTGACCATCTTGAAA
>JAZDPU010000015.1:0-2475 GCA_043797345.1 Candidatus Aenigmatarchaeota archaeon
AGATTGAAGTCGAGAAAGAGATTCAAGAAATTAAGAAAATTGAACTTGAGGTTGTTGAAGAAGTTAAAGAAGAAATTGTTGAAAAAGTCCCAGAACCTGAAGAGATAGAAAAGACGCTTGCGCCTGAAGTTGAAGAAATTGCTCCTGAAAAACAGATTGAGGTGAAGCCAGTTGAAGTCAAGGAAGAACCAAAGAAAAAAGGGTTCTTCGAAAAAGTTTTTGGTAAAGTAGTGAAAAAAGTCGTTGAGAAGAAGCTTTCTGAAAATGATGTGATGCCGATTTTGAGCGATTTGGAAAATGGATTGATTGAAGGCGATGTAGCATACGAAGTTGCTGAAAAAGTGAAGAATGATTTGAAGAAAATACTTGTTGACAGGGAAATCAAAAGGGGGACTGAAAATAGAATTGTCACTGAATCCATCAAGAACAGCCTCATGGAAATCCTGAACGTCCCGCAAGTTGATTTGATTTCACTTGGAAAGGGGAAGAAACCTTATTTGATTGTTTTCTTCGGGTTCAACGGATCTGGAAAGACAACAAGCATGGCGAAAGTTGGAAAATGGCTGATTGAGAATGGGCATTCGTGTGTATTTGCTGCCGCTGATACTTTCAGGGCTGCTGCGGAAGAGCAGTTGGAAGAGCATGCGACAAGAATCGGAGTGAAAGTAATCAAACATCAGTATGGAGCAGATCCAGCTGCTGTGATTTATGATGCGGTTGAGCACGCGAAAGCTAATGGGATTGATTTTGTTCTGGCCGACACTGCGGGAAGAGCTCACACGAACAAGAATCTGATGGACCAGATGCAGAAAATTGTTAGAGTTAACAAGCCTGATCTGAAATTGTTGGTTATAGATTCTCTCACAGGAAATGATGCCGTCATCCAGGCTAGGATGTATAATGAAATTGGGATTGACGGGTTGATTTTCACTAAGGTGGATGTCAATGAGAAAGGCGGAGCCATCCTATCTGTAACACACGAATTAAAAAAACCGATTCTTTTCATAGGATTGGGACAAGAATATAAAGACTTCCAGAGGTTTGATGCTGAGAAATTTGTCTCTTTGATCATGCAATAAGCTTATAAAATTTAATAATGATTTTATTGAAGTATGGACATATCATATTTGTCTTTACTAAAACCAGAAACTTCCCGCTCTTTTTCAGATTATAAAGAGCGAGTGAGACATGGCCCTTATTTTGAAATTGGAGATATCGACCTAGAAGAAATTGAAGCTCTTGAGTCGAGATTTTTGAAACCAGACCAGACTGCATTTTTCACGACAGATGATGGAAAAATTGCGACCCCATTCCATTCCAGTTTGACTAGGCTGATGAGAACTTTTGGTTTAGAATTACGTATTGCATATGGAGTGGGAAATTGTATAAATGAGGTTTATGTCCCTATCGGAGATAAATCACTTCAAACTGATACGATTCCTGAAGGAGATGACAGACCAGAAGGTCATGCGGCAATTGTTTCGTACCAAGTCCGATCTTACAGGTTTAGACTTGTGGACGAAGAAAAAAATGCTGTATCGATAGAAAAAGACGTAATTGTCATTGATCCTTTAGTAGAAAGTTTTCCGCACGAATGGTCACGGTTTTCTGACGGTTTTGATTTATTTGACATTAGTAATTTGGTAAAAAATTATCCTCATAATTCCTTAGAGGAACCTATCATAAACTTTATGAAAGTTTTACTAGCGAAGACCGGCCACGTAAACGACTACATAAAGTAAAACACAAATTTATTAATCTGTCTATCAATCTTAGAATATGTTCGACGGTTTAAGTAAAGGATTAAGCGGATTAATCAGGAAGATTACTACCGGGACTACTGTAGACAAAAAAGTAGTGGAAGAAGTACTGGTCGATTTGAAGAGACTTCTTCTCCAGTCTGACGTAGATATGAAATTGACAGATGAATTGGTGACAAATGTCAGAAAAAAGACTCTTGAAGAAAAGACTCCTGCTGGGCTGACATTGAGAGAGCATGTTCTGAAAACCATTTATGACGAATTGGTCAAACTTCTTGGAGAAACTCCTCAGCCCCTTCTGGGAAAAAAGAGGATAATGTTTGTCGGTCTGTTCGGATCTGGAAAGACCACTACAATAGGAAAATTGGCAAAACATCTTTCAAATCAAGGATTGAAACCAGCCCTAGTAGCTTTGGATTATCACAGGCCAGCAGCTCCTCAACAGCTAGAGCAACTGGGAAAACAGATTGGAGTCCCAGTCCACGTCAATTCAAAGAAGAATCCATACGAAGCAGCAACTGAAGGGATGAAGAAATTCGAAAAATATGACACGATAATTTTTGACACTGCCGGTAGGAATGCTTTGGACAAAGATTTGGCGGATGAACTACGAAAATTGACAGAAACAATAAAACCAGATGAAGTTTTACTTGTAATTCCAGCTGATCTGGGAAAAGTTGCCAAAGTCCAAGCTGAAGAATTCCATAAATTGGCA
>JAZDPU010000016.1:0-4130 GCA_043797345.1 Candidatus Aenigmatarchaeota archaeon
AAGGATAAAAGTTTATTTCCGCATAAAATTAGTTAGTGATTGAGACAGTTTCTTTATTTCAAGACGGAACCATCTCGCCTAGTTTTCCCTATCTATTCGATAGCAACACTTTAATTTCATTGAAGCAATCTATGCACAGGCTTGGATGCAAAAGAAGACATTCGGGAATCCACACAGACTACGATAGAATCGCGTTAGGTATTTTGAATGGAAAAATTCCATGTGTTCCTATGACATTAGATACATATGTGGAATTTTATGTAAAAACTGGATATAATCCACATAAGAAAAGGAGCCAAAGTTCAATATTTCATCAACTTGTCAGGAGTGAGTATGCCAGATTTGTTCTCTTAGATATTCCAAAGAAACATTTCAGAACAGAACCCTATTCACTTGTTGAAGCTTCTAGAGAAGACATTTCAAACACAATCGCAGCCGCATGCATAAGATTGAATGATGGTTCTACCTGCCGACCTATTTGTATTGTTTCAAATGACAGGGACATAGGATATTTGAAAGACTGGTATAGGAAAAACAAATTTCCAGAAGCTTCCAGATTCCATGTCATGCCTACAAGAACATTTGTACGTGAACTAGAACTTTAAGTTTCTTTCTGACCAATAAATTGATTGAGGGGCACCTGCTCTTCATGACCGGATATGTCTATTGACTTTCAAAGAGTGTGGAATTATTATTCGCGCGAATCTATTCTCAAGGCTATCGTAGAGGCTGCGAAGAATAGGGAAGTTGCTTGTATTTTTCGTGATGGGAGATTTGGAAAACGTCCTGATGTCATCCAGTATCCGCAGGACATCGTCCATGCTGTCGCAGAGGGAGCAGTTTCTTTCCATGGGTCGGTTGAGAAATGGCACCAGCCTATGCAACTGGATGTGGGAATGAGCAAGCAGAGTCTTGACCAGTTGAGAAGCGGATGGGACATTTTGGTCGATCCAGATGTAGATGATTTCCAAATTGCAAAGGTGGTTACAAAACAGATCATAGATGTTTTCAAAGATCACGGAATAACTTCTGTCAGCGTGAAATACACAGGCGGGGATAGCTTCCACATAGGAGTTCCTTTCGAATCCCTGCCGGAAAAAATTAACCTGAATCCGACTTCTTCCCAGTACCCGGAGATTTTGCAGAAAATCGTAGAGTATCTGAAATGGTACATGAAAGACGAGTTGAGGGAGGAGATTCTTGCCACTGCTTCTCCGGCTGAGATTGCAGAAAAAATAAAAAAACCTGTCGAATATGTTATCTCAGAAGAGAAGTTCGATCCGTTCAAGGTCGTTGCTTTGGATGTTTTTTCTTCCAGGCATCTGTTCAGACTGCCGTACAGCCTGTATGAAAAGAGTCTGCTGGTAAGTCTTCCTATCAGACCTGAATCTATTGACAGGTTTGAAAAAGAGCATGCTCTTCCTGAGAAAGTAAAAGTCGAAGAGAAGTTTTTGATCCCTAAGACAAATGCGAATGAAGCTGAAGCATTGATAATCGAAGCTCTGGACTGGGCGTCGAAGAATCTGAAAGAACTGGAGGAAGAGATTCAAAAACCAGTTGTAGTAAGAAAAATGAAATATATTCCTGAAGAATATTTCCCTCCTTGCATCCAGCACATCTTGCAAGGGGTTGCGGACGGGAGGAAGAGGAGCGTTTTCATTCTTGTAAATTTCCTTAGGAACATGGGATGGAGTTTGGACAAGGTCGAGGAAAGACTTTTGCTGTGGAACGAGAAAAATTATCCGCCGTTAAGGACGAATTACATCAGGACCCAGCTGAGGTGGCATTTCAGGCAGGAAAGAAATCTCCTCCCTCCGAATTGCGACAATGAAAACTTCTATAAGCAGATGGGGTTATATGATATATGTCAGAAAGCCCATCAGCACATGGGAATCAAAAATCCTGTTAATTACCCGTTCAGGAAGATGGGCAGAGAAATGAAGAGGAGGAGGAAATGAATGTTGGAAAATTTGACATTCGATCAGAATTTACTTTTAGCGGTTAACCATATACAGAATCCTGTTCTTGATTTCATTCTTCCTTTAGCTTCCTTGATCGGATCGATTTATGCAACTGCAATTTTCACAGCTATCATTTGGATGAAAAATCCGAAGCTTGGGGCAATTCTTGCTATCAGTTTGTTGATCGGGCAGACTATGACATATGGATTGAAAGCTGTGATTGACAGGCCTAGGCCTTCGGTGGAAGTTCCAGGCTTGATAAACAGAGGGATTGAGAAAGAGATGGGTCCTGAGAATCTTGGAGCATTTCCATCAGGCCATACAAATAGAATTTTCACAGTCGCGACTGTCGCAAGCACTTCACTATATTCAGCGGTCTTCTGGATACCAGTTGCCATTCTTGCAAGTTTCAGCATGATTTTCATCGGAGCACACTTTCCGTTGGATGTTCTTGGAGGAATTGTGATTGCCGTTGCAGTCAGTTGTCTGGTTATAAGATATCAGAAGAAATTCTCTGCTTTAATCAGACTTTCTGAAAGAATCCATTCCATGATTTTTGGCAGATTTAAGAAGGACGTCCCTCTTTCTTAAAGAATTTACCTTTAAGCATGCGATTATAAAGTGTATGGCCGAGGAGACTATCACTTTTGATCTGATAAGGAAGATACAGAGGGAGGAGGCTAGGCTTCCCAAACTCACCAAACTTCCTGAGAATTTCTATGTGAATGTTGCCAGATACATCAACCAGAAAAGAAAACTTTCTCAAGAAGAGATGAAAGGCGGAGTGGACATTAAGAACATAGAAAGGCTGGCTGAGGACATTTTCAACAGGAGGGAAAGGAAGATTCTGAATGACGTCCTGATTTTTGTGAGAGCAGGAATCAAATCCGATAACATGATAGAAGAGGAGAATATTTTTTTCGATAAGGTGGCTTCGTACATCAAAGACAGGAGGCAGGACATCCTTTTCACCATGCTGGAAGCTGAGACCAAGGAAGCTGGGACGATGATACTTTTCAAGGAAGACTTTTCTGAGTTCATAGGCTCTGACATGAAGACATACGGACCGTTCAAACAGGGGGATATTGCTAGGATTCCTGAGGAAAACTTGAAGCTGCTTCTTGAAAGAGGAATTGTTGAGGAATTGAAAGCTAATCAGTAAAAGATTTAAGTATACTTGTGAAGAATTAAGAGTTAACCAAGTGAGAAAATGAGGTTCCCAAAAGAAATCAGAACATTCTGCCCTACTTGTAAGAAGCACACTATTCATTCGGTGGAGTTGGCAAAGAAGAGGACAAGAGGGGCAATGACGCACGGGATGAGAATTTTCGCCAGGAAGATGAAAGGCTATGGCTCGTTCCCAAGGGAGAATCCTGCAGGAAGAGAGAAATCCACAAGGAATCTGGACATAAGATACAAATGTACAGCCTGCAAAAAGAAGCACATGAGGGGAAAGGGCTGGAGAGCGAAGAAGTTCGAGCTTGTGAAGGTTTAAGTGATTTTATGGAAAAGAATCTAGTTGTAATGCCGAAGAGCAAATTCCTCAGAGTAATGTGCAAGAAATGCAAGACAGACCAAGTGATTTACAACAAGCCAGCAACATTAGTGAAATGCACAAATTGTGGAGAAGAGCTGGCGATTCCTACAGGCGGGGAAGCTTTCATAAAAGGAAAAGTTTTGGAAGTCCTCAGCTAGGTTTTCTAATCAATCTACGTTCTACCATTTGGTCAATCAAATTCTTGCCCGTTTCAGTAATTCTAGATTGACCTGGATATCCTGAAACTACTACTTTTACTAACTCCCTATGTACCAGCTCAGCCTTTGCTTGCCTATATTTCTCCTCGGTTAAATTTATTCCGTTTGGCCGTAAATGATCTCTGATAATCACTGCATCCAAAGCAGAACCATTAGGAGATGTGTAAAGGGCTTCAAGTATTGATGAATAAACACGTGATTTTCGAACTAATGAAATGTTTGCTTCGAGATCAGGTGACATAATAAGATTACTAACAGAAAAATATTTATGATAGTGTGAATCCTTTCCCTCTGACTTTGAGAATTTTGTTTTTCAATTCAAACTTCACATCCAATAGTTTTTCTGCGACTTCCATGTTGGTCTTGCAGTGCTGAGTCATTTCTTCGATTGAGATAGTGGATTCGCCTTCTGCC
>JAZDPU010000017.1:0-2101 GCA_043797345.1 Candidatus Aenigmatarchaeota archaeon
TGTGATGTTAATTTTTCTTTCTCTCATCCCTGTTTCTTGGTTTCCGTATTTCAAAATTAGTGAAACAGGATTTTCTTCCTCAAACTCAACAAAAAATTCTCCTGACGCAAATCCTTCTTTCGGCTCTGTGTCTTTTATTCTCGGTCCTGCAGAATCAACTCTGAAACTAAGGTCAAAAAACGCTTCGTTCCCACTTTTGTCTTCTGCCCTCAAAGTCAGTTCGTTCAAACCCTCTTCAAAATTTCTTTCTCCTTGATAAGATGAACAGCCAGAGCAAACTTTTTTCCATCTTCCATTAGGATCATTCTTGTAAACATACTGAACATCGGCTTTTTCATCCAAACTAAAACTTAACAAAATCCTTTTGCTTGAATAAATTTTTCCTTCGATAGGAGAAAGAAGATTCATTTTAGGAGGAGTAGAATCAATAGTTGTATTACCGTTTGCTCCTTGGCACTGCAGTCCTTTGGAATTGCAGATATTGAGCAAAGTAGGGCAGATTTTCCCGCTGTCTAGAATGTGAACGCAGATATTTGTCGGTCCTGTCCTTGGGTCCATCGCAGGATTGCACAACTGCCCGAAATTAATTTGCTCGCCCTCTCTCAAACAATACAAAGCATATTCGTCTGCAGCTACAAAAGGCAAAACAAATATAGCTAGAGTCAATACTACAATCAGTATCATTTTGTTTTCTCTTCCAGTTTTCTTTTCTTCTTTCATGTTCTGTTTTTCTTTTTCCATATTTCTTTCTCGTTATCTTTCGTGATTTACTCTTCCGAATATGAATTTACTTCTTCGAATATTGAATATAAGAGGGAACTTGTTGTTCCCCTTAATTAAAAAGGAAATAAAAAAAATAAAAATTTAGTCTTTAGATTGCTTCTCCCCAAAAGTATATGCTTCCAGTGTCGAAGTCTCCGTTACATGGTTCAGGCAAGTTCAATTTGAATGTTACTGCCATCTCGCTTCCAGGTGTCAATGTATTTCCTCGGAAGTATCCGTGTGGACCAGGCCCTTCAACCTGCAAACCGCTTTGGATTATTTCAGCTTCTTCATACATAGATCTGTCCCAATGGTCACCGTGCTGGATATTTACATATCCTCCAGTATCTTTGTTTCTGACAGTAGACACGTCATACGTTCCTTGGAATCCTGTGTCCATTTCCACGTCTAACAAAGTTGAATAAGCTCCATTAGTTGCGAAGTATCTGAATGCATCTAAATTTAGCTCGTTTGTATTAGGACATGCTGCTCCACTGCTTGCAGAATCGTAGAAGTTTGTTCCGGAAATGAACATATCCATCTCGACCCCAGAACCAGCTTCTGCATCGTTTCCAACAAGCAAAGTGTCAGAGTAAGCTGATACGCCGGGTCTAACATTTTCAAAGGAAATACTGCCATCAATGCTCAACGCGATAATAGGATTCAAGAACCAAAATTCGTTCTCGTCCATTGTTCCGCTTAGACCATCTAGATCAGTTGCTTCAACAGTAATCCAGTATTCGCCATAATGGCTGTCTGCTGTTTCAATCGTCAGAGTACATGTATAATATCTTTGAGTTTTTGTGTTTAGCTTTTTCCCTGTCAAATCTTCTTCCAAGATTGTCGCGTCACAAGACCTATCAATTATCTCAGAATAGTCAAGATCCTCAACACAATTGACTTCGATATCATTACCAGCACCCTGTGATGAACCGATTGTAGCAAAAACATCCTCAATCTTGTTGATTCCATTCTTGTCCATAACTAAAACTTCCCAAGTTATCGATTCTCCTTCGAAAGCATAGTTCTTGTCTCTTTCAGCCATGATTTGATCATTTTGAGAGACTCTGCCCCACTGGCCCGGATCGTCCAAAACAATTCTGCTGTCACACATCCAAACAAGAGGTTCGAAGTCTTCCGTCTCAATATCAACGTCAACGTCTGTTCCTGTTCCTGTTGCAAGAACAACGCTAGGTATAACGGAGATCACTAAAAGACTTAATACAAATAATGTAAATAAGTTTTTCATGCTCTCATATTTCAAACCTCCTTTCAGTTAATAACATAAAGTAAATAGAGAGATTTCCGATAATCTTATTATAATTTAGTTCTGAAATCT
>JAZDPU010000018.1:0-6523 GCA_043797345.1 Candidatus Aenigmatarchaeota archaeon
TGCAATCACTGGTTTTCCAAAGCCGAATGAAAGGACTATATCAGAAGATTTTCCTCCAACTCCTGGCAGCTCCATCAGTTCTGTTCTTGTACCAGGAACTTTCCCATCGAATTTTTCAATCAAAACTTTGCAAATCTGTCTGATCCTCTTTGCCTTGACATTGTAGAAACCAGTTGGATAAATTGTTTTCGCAATTTTTTTCTCGCTCAGTTTCAGCATTTGTTCAGGGTTTTTTGCCAGTTTGAACAACCTGTCTGTAGCTGGCCAACTCACTTCATCTGTGGTCCTGTGAGAAAGAACCACTCCAATCAGTACTCGAAAAGGTTTTCCTCTGTGCGGTTTTATCTCATATCTCCTGTTCAAGATTCTTATCATTCTCACTGCGTTAGAGAATTAAATCACCTGTAGAAAAGATGCTTTCTGATTTAGTTAAATTTATCTGCACCAACGACGTTTAATTAATCCGGCCTTTTTTCTCTTATGGCTAGAAAACTAGGTAGTATATTCCCGGCTTGTTCTAGAGGAGAGACGATTTGAATGGTTTTCCACAATTTCAATCCAGAGCTCCAGAAAGTGATCACAAAAAGATTCAAGACTCCTACGCTTCCTCAGGAATTAGCGATCAAGCCAATCTTGGACGGGAAGAATGTTTTGCTCATTGCCCAGACCGGAACTGGGAAAACGGAAAGTGCAATGTTGCCTTTATTCAACATGGTAATGGAAAGAAAATCCAAACCGATCAGCATTCTCTATATCACTCCTCTTCGTTCTTTGAACAGGGATTTGCTGGACAGATTGATCTGGTGGTGCAACGAATTGGGACTGGAAGCTTCAGTCAGGCATGGAGACACTTCTGCGTATGAGAGGAAGATGCAATCAGAATTTCCTCCTCAACTCCTGATAACAACTCCTGAAACCATTCAGGCGATTCTCTCGGGAAAAATATTGAAAGAGCATTTGAAGAATGTGAAATGGGTTGTCATCGACGAAATCCATGAATTAGCTGACAGCAAGAGGGGAATCCAGCTGACAGTTGGATTAGAAAGAGTCAGAGAGCTGTGCGGGGATTTCCAAATCATCGGATTGTCTGCCACAGTCGGAAAGCCAGAGCAAATAGCCCAGTTCATCTCCCCGAGAAAACCTATAGAAATCATCAAGGCCGACACGACAAAAGCGTATGACATAAAAGTCATCTGCCCGAGACCGAATATGGAAGATGGGAATATCGCGGACAGACTTTTCACTTCAAAGGAAACTGCAGCGAGGATAAGAACAATAATTGATTTGATAAAGAAACATAGATCAGTCCTGACTTTCACGAACACCAGGGAATTTGCAGAGATTCTATCTTCCAGAATAAAGACGTTGGACAAAGAATTTCCAATCGGAGTTCATCACAGCAGCCTCAGCAAGGAAGTCAGGATAAAGACAGAGAAGGAATTCAAGGAAGAAAAAATAAAATCTATAATTTCAACCAGCAGCCTCCAGTTAGGAATAGACATCGGATCAATCGATTTGATCATTCAGTACATGTCTCCTAGAACAGTCTCCCAGTTGATACAAAGAGTTGGGAGGAGCGGACATGAGCAACAAAGAGTCAGCAAAGGAATTGTAGTCGCGACTGAGGAAGATGACATATTCGAAGCAGCGGTGATAGCTAGGAGAGCCCTTGCAGGCGAGTTGGAAGAGCTGAAGTTCCATGAGAATTGTTTTGATATTTTAGCTCATCAGTTGGTCGGCCTGGCTATGGACCATTGGGACATTGAAACTGGAAAGGCATATGAGATAATCAAGCGAGCATTTCCATTCAGGAATTTGAAATTGGAAGATTTCAATGAAGTCCTCAAACAACTTCAGTCACTATACATGATCAATTCGAACGGGACTATCAGAAAGATGAGGAGGGGCTTTGATTATTATTTTTCGCAGCTTTCTACCATCCCAGATTCCAAGCAGTATAGAATCTTCAACACTCTTGACAATTCTTTTGTCGGGGTTTTGGACGAGGAATTTGTCGCAATCCACGGAGAACCGAACACGACTTTCATCATCAAAGGACAGGCCTGGAAAATAATTCAAGTCGAGGAAGGAAAAGTTTTGGCAGAGCCGGTTGAGGACATAGAAGCTGCAATCCCTGGATGGGAAGGAGAGCTGATTCCAGTGCCATTTGAGATTGCGCAAGAAGTTGGAAGATTGAGGAGGATGATAAAAGAAAAGTTAGAAGATTCGGAAATCGGAAAAGAGATAAAAAAAATCTATCCTGTGGATGACAACTGCGTGAAGAAGATGGTCAAATTAATCGAAAGCCAGAAAAAATTCGGGACTGTTCCGGACGATAAAAATTTTCTTGTCGAAGACATCGAGAATGTACTGATATTTCATACATGCCTGGGCGCGATGACAAATGAGAGCCTTGGAAGGTTCATGGTCGCGTTGCTGACCTCAAGGATAGGCTCGGTCGGATTGAAGACAGATCCGTACAGGATAATACTAGAATTCCAAAAAAGAGATTTGGAATTGGTCAAAGAGATTTTGTTCAAGACTGATCCGAATCTGCTCAGAAATTACCTTGAACTCAGTGTGTCGAAAAGCCCTCTCTTCGAATGGAAATTTGTCCATGTTGCAAAAAGGTTCGGAGCGATCACCAGAGATGCAAACTATGGAAAGGTGAGACTGGGAAAGATAATCGACAGCTATGCAGGCACTCCGATTTACGAGGAAACGATGAAAGAACTGGAGGTGGACAAGTTTGACATTGAAAAAGCGACAGAAATTTTGAGAAAAATCCAAAGCAAAGAAATAAAACTTATTTTCAAACCTGGCCTTTCTCCTTTGGGAAAACTCGGGTTAAAGGAGAAGTATGCTGAAGTGATCGGTCCTGATCGGCCTGAATCAGAAATCTTCGAACTTTTCAGGAAAAGATTGATGAACACAAAAGTCAGGTTGGTCTGCGTGAATTGTGGCTTGTGGGACCAGGCATTCCCAGTCAAAGAGATTCCTGACAAGCTGAAGTGCAGCCACTGCGGAGCAAAACTGATTGCAACTGTACATCCAAGATTTACAGAAATCAAAAAAATAATTAAAAAGAAGATCGAAGATGTGGAAATGGGAATAGAGGAGAAGAAGAGATATGAGCGGGCGAGGAAATCTGCTGATCTGTTTTTAGTATATGGGAAGAAAGCTCCAATCGCCCTGGCAGCCAGAGGGATAGGACCGCAGACTGCGAGCAGGATATTGGCTGGAATGTATAGGAATGAAGATGAATTTTTAAGAGCGATACTCGAAGCAGAAAGAAATTACATCAAAACCAGGAAATATTGGAGCGTTTAAGAAACCAATTGCGGCAGGCATCTTCCCTGGCTGCATCCGTACGGACATCTGAAATCAACTGCCGTGCATCCGCTCTCAGAGCATCTGTATTCTGTGATCACATTTCCAGTACAGTAATCACTATATTCATTTCCCGAATCCAAATCGGTGCATGTTCCTCTGATGTCGAAATTAATTCCGCCATCAGAATCTGAGCAGAAGACTGCATTCTGATCGCTTCCAATCACACCAGCCTGAGTTCCACCAAGTGAACCGAAGCCAGGAAGCATTGGAGCGGCGACAGCCACTAAAACGAATGCCCCTGCGAACAGAACTACTAAGATTTCTAAATTCTGTTTTGAGACCATATATATTTTAAGAACAGGTAGACTTAAAAAGATAATTCATTTCTTCGCAAAAAGCACGAACGCTAAAATTCCGCCTAAAACTCCACCGAGGTGACCGATATTTGAAACCGGGGTGGGCATTTGGATGAGGAAACTGGCGAGCCAATTGAACATGAAGAGGGGCAAAGCCAGGCCAAGCGGGAGAGAGGATGGCAACAAAGGAATAATGAAAACCAATCCCATGGCGACTAGCGTACCGATGATAAGAAGGAATAGTGGAGAAGGGAGATTTGGAACTGCTGTGAAAAATCCCAAGAAAGCAGAGAAAGTGAGAATCATAAGAAGAGTCGGGATCTTTTCCATAGGTTTTATCATGGCAGCAACTGCAATCAGCCCGAAAATAGCTCCAGATCCGCCGATGAAAGGAAGGTTGAAAGAGATTCCCAATAGAAGACGGCCGATAATGTCGAAAACGACTGCTACGTTTCCAGACGCTAGATAGATTGAAAAGAAGGCAAACTTTCCCAAAGTCTGCTCGATTGCCAATCCTGCGATGATCAAGACAATCATGTTTCCAAGAAGATGGCTGATGTCGGCATGGATGAATGTGTAAGTAATCAAAGTGTAAATCTGGGGATGCTTTGGAATAAAACCGAAGAGCATTTCATAGAAAGGAAGGTTGGAATATGTGAAAAGATATACGACCAGATAGGTAGTAGCAAGGATGAAAGTCACGACAGGAAAATCTTCTAAAAATCTCATAAACTAATTTTGTCCGGGAGTACTCTTAAAGTCCAATCAAAAATAAGATGATCAATCCCTGTGCGATCAAAACTGCGAAGACCTTTCCGACTTCTTTTACCATGCTAGAAGATCCCAGGAATTTAATCAAAAATAGTTTTGAAATTGTGTTTGATATTCCCGCGATGATTATCCCGGAGGTTGCGGTAGAAACAGGGAGGGATGAAGTGCTGGCCAGAGTGATGATAGAAATAAGAGAAGCGTCTATGTCAATCAGCCCCCCGAAGAAGCTTGCCAGGTAAATTCCAGTCTGACCGAAATAAAGCTGCCCTATTCTGGAAATAAGAAGGATGAAAGAGAAGAAGATTGCGAATTTGAAAACTGGCTTCAAAGAAATTGGAGAACCGATGGTTATGGATGGCCTTTCTTTCAAGCTTTTTCTCAGAATAAGAAAGCTGAGAAGATAGCCGGTGATTCCAAACAGGATGAAAGGAGCGAGCAGGCTGATGCCGATCGATTGGTTGAAGAAATATGCAATGGCAATCGAGCGCAAAAACATTGTCGACGAGGCGAAAATCACTGCGAAGCTTGCTGAATAAAGAATTCTTTTATTCCTTTTGACTTTTTCTGCCATGTCGATAGAGACTGCAGTCGAGCTTGCAAGACCTCCGAATATTCCTGTCAGTTCAAGCCCCACTCGAGCGCCAAAAATTTTCATTGCAATGTAGCCAACAAAACTCATTGACAGGACCAAGACCGCGCTCAGCCAGACCATGTGAGGATTAATCGCATTCCAAGGATCAAAAGTGGTGTTTGGAATCAGAGGAAAGAGAACGAAAGCGATTATCCCGAATATCAGAGCACTCCATATTTCTTTTCTGGTGATGTGGTGAGCAGCATGGTGCAATCTCTCTTTGGCTGCTAGGATGAATGTCATTATTATCGTGATGCTCACAGGCAGGAAGTATGGATAATTCTGGAAATAAATCAGGATTCCGACTATGAAAGTGATGATAAAGGCTATTTCTGTTGTCAAACCCTGATGCTTGCTTTTCAGGATTTTATAGACGTAGCTCAGTGCTGTCAGAACTGCGACTGTGGAAAAAGACAAGATTATTGGAATGTTGCTGTTTACAACATCTTGGGAAATGTAAACTGAAAGGAATCCCAAGAAACTCACAAGAGTAAAAGTTCTCACTCCTGCAAAAGCCTCGACCTTCACCCTTTTTTCTCTTTCCAGTCCGACAATGACTCCAAGGAGTAAGGAGATGAATATCTTCTGAGCGAACAAAATGTTCGTTAGCATTAAATCTAGTTTGTCTTCAGGCCTGTATAAATCTTTAAATCCAAAAAACAATTGTTAAGTATGCCAGCTCTCGTGTTCAGTATAGACGGACCGGATTTCACTGGAAAGACAACTATAGCAAATCTTCTGGTTGAAATTTTGAGGGAAAGGTTTCATGACAAGGATGTATTGTTCAAGAGGACCGAGCTCCCCAGCAGTCTGGTAACAGGAATCTTTACAAAGATCTTGAGAAATTCTTCTGACAAAGTATCCTCCAAATCATTTGCACTTTCATACGCGCTAGACCATCTTCACCATTTCGAGAATTATATAAAACCTATGAAAGAGTCCAAGCAGAAGATTGTTATAATACAAGAGAGGTCGCTTCTTTCAACTTGGATCTACCAGGGAATAGTCGGGGATGTGGATTTCGAATGGCTGAAAGAGATTAATAAATTCGACAAGAATTTTCCTGACCTGACATTGATTCTGAAAGTTGATTCTAAGGAATTGCTGAAAAGAAAGAGCATGGAAAACAGGGAGTTTGACAAGTTCGAAGTAGAGGAACATCTCAAGAAAATCATTGATGTCTATTATAATCTTCCGGAAAATCTCAAGAAGCAGTTTAATGTCGAATATGTGGAAGCGAACGACAGTCCGATGTCGATTGCAAAGAGATGCACTGATGTGATTGAGAAGAAAATCAAGTTTTAGTCGACCAGTAAGTTCCCTTTTTCTTCATCCATTTCAAATAATCTTTCAGAATTTTTGAATGGTCGAATGCCATTTTTCCGAATGGGATTTTTTTTATGTCGCACCAAAACCCGTTCTTCGCATCCGA
>JAZDPU010000019.1:0-6036 GCA_043797345.1 Candidatus Aenigmatarchaeota archaeon
GATCTCATCTTTCTCTCGAAAGATCAGCAGTTTACAAGTCAGTTGCTCTACCGGACTGAGCTATCGAGGCTTGTAAATATCTTACCCTAAATAACTTTATAAATTCCTATCAAAATATAGAGCCCATCCTTTCAGACATACCAATTTAACATTAAAATGTTCAGATTCATGTATGAGAAATAAGTTCTGCCCAAAGTGCGGTAGAGAAACAGACAAATTCTATGGGAAAGTATGCAATAGATGCTTCCTTGAGAAACTCACAGTAGTGGAAAAACTCCCGTCAAAGATACTGCTGAAAAAATGCAAAATCTGCGGAAAAGTGTACTATGAGGCTGAGACTTTCTTCTCTGTCGAATCGGCACTAGATGATTCTCTATCAAAAATCCTCTCTCATCCAGAAATTGCAAGTGCCAGCTACAAGATAAAAGATAATGTAGCTTATGCAACACTGAAGATTGTAGTTGACGATTTGGAGAAAGAGGAAATTAAGAGCATTTCGATAGTTTTCAAATCAATAATCTGCGAATCCTGCTCGAAAAAACATCTTGGCTACTTCCAATCTGTCATCCAGCTGAGAGCCAAAGAGCCGCTTTTGAAAATAATTTCAAATGAAATCGAGGAAGAATTGAAAATCAGGAACAAGCACGACCCACTTGCTTTCATCTCCAAAACAGAAAAAGAAAAAGGCGGGGAGAACTTCTACATCGGCAGCAAGCAGGCAGCCGTCCAACTTTCAAGAAACATAAAACTGAAATACAAAGCAATTGTGAAGAGAACCAGCAAACTAGTCACCAGCATGAAAGGTAAAGGCGTTTATAGAGATACCATACTAATTTCATTAGGCGATTGAATGGGCAAGAAGAAATTCGAAATTTCTCAGGAAGAGCTGGAAGTTTCCAGAATCAGAGTCCCTCGCCAAGGAGAAGTCCTTGGGATGGTAGAGATGATGCTCGGAGCTGACAAGCTGCGAGTGAATTGTGATGATGGAAAAGTCAGAATCTGCAGAATCCCAGGAAGACTGAGGAAAAGAGTGTGGGTAGAACCAAATGATTTAGTTTTGATCCAATTGTGGGTGGTGCAGAAAGATGAAAGAGGAGATATGATATTTGTCTATACACCAACCCAAGCGAACTGGCTGAAGAGAAAAGGATTCATAAAACCAAACATGGTATGAGCATGACAATAGTCAGGCCTGCTGTCAAAGCAATCATAATTAGAGGAAACAAGTTTCTGATTTTGAAAGACCACCGCTACAACTTGTGGACTTTGCCAGGAGGAAGATTGGAAATAAATGAAACTCCGGAAGAAGGTCTGGTAAGAGAAGTTCTGGCAGAAACTGGGTTGGAAGTAACCGTAGGTGAAGATGTCGGGACTTGGAATTTCAAGTCATTTGACGAAGACGAAGAGCGAGTTCTGACAAATTATATGTGCAAAGATATCGGAGGAAAGCTGAGGTTGAGCGACGAGAATATTGAGTTCAGGTGGGTCACTCCGAAGGAATTTCTTATGGACGAATACAAAGTCTCCCATCTAAGTTTGAAAAAAGCAATTTCAAATCATTTCAAAATATAATTCAATAGGGAATACCATGTTCGATTTTGTTTTAATCCCGGAGGAAAAGCTAAAGATATTGAAATCGAATAAGAAAATTCTTGAACATCTCGAAGATTTGTGTTCATGCAAATTCCATTTCTCAGATGTGGTTGAGATAGATTGTGACGACCCGCTCAGGACTTTGAGGATAAAAGAAGTGCTCAAGGCCTTCGGTCGGGGATTTGATGTTGAAGATTGCCTGAATCTTCTCGACGACAATTATTCACTAGAGATAATCGAAGTCCCGGAGTTTTCAGGAAAATCCAGGAACAGGCAGATAGAATTGAAGGGAAGAGTGATTGGTAAAGAGGGAAAATCCAAAAACCTCATCGAAAAATACGCCGAAGTGAAATTAGCAATATATGGTAAGACGATAAGTATTATAGGTAAATGGGACCGCGTGAAGGTTGCGAGAGAAGCTGTGGAGATGCTCTTGAGCGGGAGACTTCATGGGAGCGTATACAGGTTTTTAGAGAATCAGACAAGGTGAGATGATGCCAAAAGAAAAACTAGAATTTTACTGCCCGACTTGCGGGATGGCCACTGAAGAAGTAGAGGGGGCGACAGAAGCAGAGCTGGCTGCGAATTTGAAAAACATCTTCACAGAGGGCGACGACATGGTCAAGATTTGTGCAAAGTGCGGAGCAAAGTCTATACGAGTGAGAAGGGATCTGAAGGAGAAGAGGAATGGCTGACCAGAAAGCTATTTCTGCGGAAGAAATGGCCAAATCGATGAGGGAAGTTTCAGTTGCAGAATTTTTTGAAAAGAACAGGCATCTTCTTGGATACGAGAACCCGACAAAGGCTCTGGTCACCATCGTCAAAGAAATCATTGACAACTCGCTCGACGCATGCGACGAAGCAGGAATCCTTCCTAACATAAAAATATCAATCAAAGAACTTGAAACGAAAGTGATGTACAATGTCGGAGACGACCTTGGGGAGTTAATCATCCAGGAAAGGAAACCAATTTTAAAAATCAAAGACAGGTTCTCAAAACTTGAAGAGACTAAAAAATCCGATGACAAAGTTGAATATTTTTATTCGTTTGGCGGGAAAAATTACACAGTCGTCGAAACAAAAGTGGAAGATGAAAAAGTTTACAAAGTTTTTTCAAACGGCGAAGAGATTAAATTGACCAAAGCCCCGCTAGGCAGATTCAAAATCATCGGTGAAGACAACGGCCCAGGAATAGTTTCTAAGAATGTCCCACTCGCATTTGGTAAACTACTTTACGGAAGCAAGTTCCATAGGTTGAGGCAGAGCAGAGGGACTCAAGGTATAGGAATCTCAGGAGCTATTCTTTATTCCCAGCTGACTACTGGAAAACCTGTTAAGATTTTTTCAAAAACTGAAAAAGAAATAACAGAAATCGAGATGAGGATTGACGTCAGCAAGAACCAAGCTCACATCATCTCACAAACAATTTCAAAAAACAAAGAGGGAAAGTCTGGCCTGTCTGTTGAGATGGAAGCAGAGGCAAGATACATAGAGAGAGGCCAGTCTGTTCTGGAACTAGTGAAGCAAACTGCTATTGCAAATGCCCATGCGAAAATAACTTACGACGGCCCAGGAAATAAGATAATTTTCGAAAGAGTCACCAATGAATTGCCGAAACAGCCAAATGAAATCAAGCCACATCCATATGGAGTCGAGGTCGGAATCTTAACAAGACTACTTCTTACAACCTCTGCCAAAAACGTCGAGCAGTTCCTTGTGAAAGATTTTTCCAAAATCAGCAAACCCTTGGCAAAAGATATAATAAAAATTTCAAAAATTGATCCAATGACGAAGCCAAATCAATTGAAGCACGAAGAGATTGAAAAACTCCATCGAACTATGCAGACTGTTAAGATCCCTTCTCCTCCGACTAATGTCCTCTCTCCGATGGGTGAAAATTTCATCATCGAAGGTCTGAAGAAAGAAATCGAAGCAGATAAATTTGTAGCAGTGTCAAGACCTCCAACAGTTTACAGGGGAAACCCATTCCAAGTTGAAGTCGGTATAGCTTATGGAGGAAAACTGTCTCAAAGTCAGACAGCCCAGCTTCTCCGATTTGCAAACAAGGTCCCACTTTTGTACCATCAATCGGATTGCGCCACCTTCGAAGCTGCATCAGAAGTTGATTGGAAGAGATATGGATTAAATCAGTCCTCAGGATCTTTGCCGCAGGAGCCAATTTTGATTTTAATCCATTTTGCATCTGTGTGGGTTCCATACACATCCGAAGGGAAGCAGGCAATAGCCGATTACCCAGAAATAATTAAAGAAATAAAACTTGCCATCCAGGATGCAGGCAGGAAACTATCACACTACATCCACGAGCAAACTCACATGAGAGATAGGCAGAATAGGAAAGAACTTTTCGAAAAATACATACCCGAGCTCGCAGAATCTTTAGAGAAACTGACAGACGAAAAAAAAGAGAAAATAATTTCCGATTTGGAAAAAATAATCAAAAAAGGTGTTTCAGGTGGAAAAGAAGCCAGAGATAAAAAAGAATCTTAGAGGAATTGGAGAAAAAGTCCTTACTGACATAGAGAAAGGTAGCAATCCAAGTCTCGTAGTTCCGATAAGGGCTCTCAGCAACGTGAAGTTTGACGAGAAGGCCAAGATGCTGACGATGGGGAGCGCAACCGCAACCAGATACTTTTTCAATGTCGCTCATGCAAGAAAATTCGTCCAGACAGTTGAAGCAGCCGCACTGGCAAAAGAGCTTTTGGATGTTGACAAACATCTCAGCCTGAGAGAAACTTTTTACAGGATGAAAAGAACACTGCCAAATTCTAATATCAACTTGGTCGACGATCAGGTTGAATCGAACCAGGCGATTGAAGATTTAGAATTAATTTCTGACGCTTCAAGAGAACTTCTCCACATCAATGCAAACAAGATGGGTTCTGTCGCAGGAAAAGTCGTCATTGAAGACAAAGGAGACACAGTTGACTGGAGCAGGCTGGGAAGCGGAGGCTGGTCCATCCCAAGCAACGTGGAAGAAATTGAATTCAAGAAAGTGAATGCTAAATTCATAATCTACATGGAGAAAGCTGCAGAGTGGGAGAGGCTTCACGAAGATAAAGTTTGGGAAAAGCTGAACTGCGTGATTGTTTCTTCACAAGGGCAGGCGACAAGAGGAATCAGGAGAATTTTGCAAAGGCTCCACATTGAACATACACTCCCAATCTATGTCTTGACAGACTTCGATCCATATGGATGGTATATTTATTCAGTCTTGAAATTCGGTTCGATTAGTCTTGCCCACATCTCTGAGAGATTGGCAATTCCAGAGGCCAAATTCCTAGGATTGACTGCGGATGACATTGAGAATTACGATTTGAAGAAGCATCTAATCAAATTCGAGGAAGTCGACTTTAAGAGATTGGACCAGATTGCGAATTACGACTGGTTCAAGAACAGCAAAGACTGGCAAAGACAATTTAAAATGATGAAAACGATGAAGTCGAAGGCAGAACTTGCTGCACTTTCTTCAAAAGGAATCACATTCATTTCCGAAAAATACATTCCTGATAAAATCAAGAACAAAGATTTCATTGATTAAGTAAAATTTGCACATCTCGTCTTTTAACTTGAGATTGCACATAATGATGAAATTCGTTAAAGGTCATGGTTTCTTTTAAATCATAACCATGTTGTTTGAACATTCTCTCAAGTCTGTCGTATGCCAATCTAGAGCCTCTTGGTGTTTCGAATTGAGAATATGGGAAGCCCATGGAATGAGTTGGAATATTAGATGTATAGATACGAATAAAAGTTGACCACGATTCTATTACCAAATCTGGCAATTCTTTATCCTTTTCTACCATGCCAACGATATGAACAATAACATTTAAAAATAGAATGAATTAGCGCCCTCGGAGCGATTTGAACGCTCGACCTTCTGATTAACAGTCAGCTGCTCTACCGCTGAGCTTTCCTCGTATAAACTACGAGGGCAGGTTTCGAGGGCTTTTAACTATTACAAATATCTTTAGGTTTATATAACTTAATTCTTAAGAGTAGTTTTATGACAGAGTTCGCACTAATCCCGGCGTACAATGAAGAAAACCACATTGAGGAAGTCATCAGAAGACTAAGAAAAGTTGACAGTATCATTCCCTTGGTAGTTGACGATGGCTCTAAAGACAGGACAGCAGAACTGGCAAGAAAAGCCGGAGCCACTGTTATTCGCCATCTTAGGAACAAAGGAAAGGGCGAAGCATTAAAAACAGGATTTGAATATATTCTGAAGAAAAAAGATGCTAAATATGTTGTTGTAGTCGATTCAGATTTGCAGTTCCTACCAGAAGAGTCTACAAGATTCCTGAAAGCTTTGAAAAAAGGTGCAAACTTCGTATGCGGATATAGAAACTTTTCTCGTGTGCCATTTGCCAATAGACTTGGAAACCAGATTTGGATTTTTGCCTTCAATTTGCTCTTCGGATC
>JAZDPU010000020.1:0-10122 GCA_043797345.1 Candidatus Aenigmatarchaeota archaeon
ATACAAGAGTCTCTGGAAAGGATGTCAAACGCTGCAATCCGTGCTCCTGAGCCAATTAAACAGCAGATTTTTCATGAAATTGAGTCAATCAGACAGCAAATACCCCTCTCGCCTAAGATGAAAGACCTAATTTCAATAGTAAAACAGTCCAAAGAGATCAGTTACGATGATCTTGCAGCCAAATTAACCATCACAGTGTCTGGTCTGAGAGGTTTACTCGCCAATACACTAGTCAGAACTACAGAAATTGAACGATTTTCTGTCTCTGGCAAAGGTTGGGTCAGATATACAGAGGCTTCAAGCGCTTAAATCACTCGAAATCTATCTTAAAATCCCCATTTTGAGTTGCAAAACGGGCAAAAAGCAATTTTTTCCTGTACACCCATCTTAACCAGATTATTACATTTTCTGCAAGGTACGTTTACCTTCAGCATATAGCTATTGTACTTACCTATATCGACACCCGATTACTATCTATTGGTTTTTCATATACTTAAACTAGGCAGTCAGAGAAATCGAATATTTATGACAAATCATAAAAATTATTTACTTCTTCACGCTCTTCAGCTTCTGCATCACAGTCAAGTGCCTGAAAATTGAGTTGATGTCTGTGTTCTGCTTCAGTCTGATCATCCTTACATTGAAAGGTTCCATCATCTGCTGGTCTGTAAACATGGTCAAATGTGTGTCTATCAGCCTAGCTACAGTCTTATGATGAAGGTTGCAGCGTCTTCCTATCTCTGTTATCCAAAGCCAGCCGTCTTCAGCCTCTTTCAGGCATTTAACGATTTTGATTATGTTTTCTATTACATCTTTTCTGATAGAAATCACTTTGGCGCCGATATGTGCACTTCTATTTATTCTGTTTTCTATTACTAAATAATCTTCTGAATCTGAGCTATTTTCTGGTTATTCTTTCCGGCGCTTTAAGGAATCCCTTCTTCGTCAGCCTTCCATCAGGAGTTATGAATTTTTTATGAACCAGCCAGTCAAGATGTTCCTTGATTTCAGAAAATTCCACGTTCAACTCATCAGAAATAGCCTTAGGTTCCCTGATCTTCGAGCGTATGCACTTTAGAATCTCCACTGACAATACTGAAAGTCTCATAAATTAACTATAAGAGACTAGAATAAAAAGATGTCTAAAGGTTAAGTATTCAAGAACCAAACTAAATTAATCTTGGAGGTGCCGAAATGGCTTATTCACATCAAAACAGCAGAGGTCAAACTTATTGGTTACATTGCAGAGAAGGTAGAGGTGGAGCAAAACTCTTCTTCTTTTCCAAGGATTCAAGTGACTCGATAGATTTGCCAACACACCTGACTGTCATAGAAAATGAAAGAACAGGCTTACCAATGGTTAAGAAGAAATGATTTTTTGTTTGACTTTTTGGCCAATTGCCTTGCGGCAGTTGGTAGTTTAATTCTTCATCTGTACTTGTTTTGAACTCTCGATCTGGCTGAACTGAATTTTGCCAGGGAACTAGCGAGAGAGAAACCGCAGTTGCTACATTTGCCGTGTGTTATCTTCAATACCTTTTTCTGTATCTGTTTCCCGCATTCTGGACACTTTATTTTAGCAATGCTCATACCCACACTCTGACTAGATAGTATTTGTCTGTCCGATTATATAAAATTGGAAATTTTTTACAGCAAAATTGTCTGCTCAGACTGGGCTACCAGGCCATTTGACTCCTCTTTCAATACAGGAAACGATTGTATCGCTTCAATCTCTTCCAACTGCTTCAGGGCAAATTCCAGCTTGATAGGAGAAATCTTTTTTGCCACCCACCTCTTTGCAAAAGGAAGCATGAAGAAATCCCTTTTCGCCATGTCCAGAACTTTTCTCGCTTCAGCCAGCCTCACTGGCTTGTCTTGGACGAATTTGTAGATCAGAGTAGGCGAGGAGTCTTTAACCTGGCCTATACCATCTGTGGCAAACACTTCCATTGCAATCGCAGTCCCTTCCTGCAATTCAGTCTTGATATTATTTTTCCCATTTGGTATGGCAGGATGCCCGTGCTGGTTGAACTTTTCCAACCCGTGGCCGCACAAATTCCTGACAGGATTGAATCCCTTTTCCACAAGCGTGTTTTCCACAACTTCTGAAATCTCCCACACCTGGGCTCCTGGCTTGATCAATTTCAGAGCCTGATTAAGAGCTTCTTCAGATGCGTCAATGAGCGGATGAGATTTCTTTCCAATACACACAGTAAAAGCAGTATCGCTCATGTACCCATCGATATGAACTCCGACATCGATCTTCACCAAATCCCCTTCTTTCAAAACTAAAGGATCGTTCAGCTCAGGAGTGTAATGGGCTGCTATTTCATTAATTGAGATATTCACTGGAAAAGCAGGGAATCCTCCCATCTCTCTTATCTTATCCTCTATTTTCTCAGCCAGGTCGAAAACTTTCACATCCAATCCAGCCGTCTCTCTGGCCATCTTCATCACACTGTCAGAAATCTCCATCGCTTTCTTGTAATTTTTCTCCATTTCTTCTTCCATAAGACTAATAATACGGCAGACTGGTATAAACAGTTTTTGTTTCGCTTCGGAGAAAAATTGTTTAAGCTTTAATTACTAATTTCATAAATAATTTAGTATGGCATGGAAAAACTATTGGAGGCACTACTCTGGTCCTGACTACAAGTTCTATGCATTCGCAATCATACTCCTGATCATCGGTGTTTTCGTCGCTTATTCGGGATTCGGACAGCATATCCAACCTCCTACTACTACAACAACCACTACAACCACTACTTCCACAACTACCTCAACTCCAGCAATAACCACTGGTACTTTGATCATCGGGGTGAAAGATTCTCATTACAAACTTCCTGGAGGAAATGACATAATGGGATTAAACATTACCGTAACCAAAGTCGAGGTTCACGAAGCTACCGATAATGAGACTGACGAAACAGGATGGATAACCATTTATGAAGGAAATAAGACAGTCGACTTGCTGAGATACGATCAAGTTATTGCATTGATCGCTCAGAAAGATTTGGACGCCGGGAAATACACCCAGATCAGACTTTTTATCAATGACTCAACTACAATGGTCACTAACATATATCAAAGATTTTATAACAAAACATATCCTGTCATTATTAAAAACGAAGACAAGCCATTCAAAATAGTTCATCCATTCACGCTTGAGTCTAACCAAACTCTGACACTTACTTTCGATTTTGACATTGAGAAATGTATAACAAAAGATTCCGAAGGATACAAACTAAAGCCTGTTTTGGGCAAAGTCGGCCCTTCAAGCGATGGCGTTCTTGAAGAAAAAGGCAAACCGTCAAATTCAGAGACAGTTTAGTTTTTTATGAGAATTTCGCAAAGGCCTTCAATCACTCTAATCTTGCTTGCAGTAAACGTAGTAGTGTTCCTTCTGGAGCTCGTCTCACCGATCGAAAATTATTTTTCTTTCGTGCCAGCTTATGCATTCGCAGAACCGTGGACATTCGTCACAGCAATTTTCCTTCACGCTGATTTCACTCACTTGTTCTTTAACATGTTCGCCCTTTCATGTTCGGGATTTATCTCGAGAGCAGGATTGACACTAAAACTTATCTGATGATCTATTTCTTAGCGGGAATCTTCGGAAACATAGGATACATGCTGACATCTCCAGCTTCCACGATTCCAGGGCTGGGAGCATCAGGAGCTATATTCGGAATAATGGGCACTTTGGCTGTACTAACCCCTTCTGCTATAATCTATTTTTATGGAGTCCCGATGCCGATGCTGATTGCGGCTTTTGTTTGGGCTCTCACGGAGTTCCTTGGAATTTTCATCCCCAGCGGAATCGCTCACGAGGCCCACTTGGGAGGCCTGTTCGTTGGAGTAGCCATAGGATTTTATCTGAGAAGCAGGAAATGAAATTTATTAACCTACCTTTTCTTAATAATATTCAATCAACGGTGAAATCTTTGGCAAAGAAACTTTCGAAAAAGAAAATAGAAAAATTTGCAGAAGATCAATTGGAGAAATACATAAGGATTCATAAAAAGAACGAGAAAAATCTCAGCTACATTGGATAAGCTATTACCATCCTAATTAATTCTTATGTCAATTTTGATCGAAAATGCATCATATGTTGTCACACAAGACAAGAATAGGCGCATTCTCAGGGATGTCGACATTTTTATTGAAAATAAAACTATTGAAAATATCGGAAAAAAATTAAAAGAAAAAGCAGAATTTGTCATTGATGGAAGGGATAAAGTTGTTCTCCCCGGATTGATAAATCTTCATACGCATTCGGCGATGACTCTTTTCAGAGGATTCGAAGACGACATGAACCTTTTCGGCTGGCTGAATAAAATCCGTCCGATTGAGGAAAAACTAAGAAGAAAAGATCTTTTTCTTGGATCTTTGATTGCGATAGCCGAGATGATAAAAAGCGGCACAACTTCTTTTCTAGACATGTATTTTTTTCCAGAAGAAACCGCAAAATCCGTTAATGACAGCGGTGTTAGGGGGTTTCTATCATATCCTATAATTGAAGATAAGTTTTCTCGTGAAGACAGAATGTCTTTAGCTAAAGCATTCATTAAAAAATGGAAAGGTAAAAACAGAATTTACCCTTCTCCGGCTCCACATTCAATCTTTCTTTGTTCTGAAGAAACCCTTCAAAAATGCAACGACATTTCAAAAAAATATTCGTCGATACTTAACATCCACGTATCGGAAACGGAAAAGGAATCAAATGACTCCATGAAAAAGTTTGGCATGAGTCCTGTCAGTTATTTAAACAAACTTAAAATTCTTTCACCGAAGTTGGTTGCGGCACACTCCATATGGGTTTCTGAAAAGGACATGGCAACCATGGCTAATGCAGGAGTAAATGTGGCTCACTGTCCCGTATCGAATATGAAACTTGCAAGCGGCCTCGCTCCTGTGTACCAGATGAAAAAACTTGGTGTCAATGTCGGGTTGGGTACCGATTCAGCCGCTTCAAACAATAATCTTGACCTGTTTGAAGAAATGAAAATTTCAGTTCTTCTTCAAAAAATGAAATACGGCGAGGCTAAAATAGTTTCAAGCCAGGATGCATTGGACATGGCGACTATAAATGGTGCCAGAGCACTTGGAATGGAAAGCCTATTGGGATCGATTGAAAAAAGCAAATTCGCCGATTTGATTACAGTCAATTTATCAAAGCCACACCTACAGCCTGTCCATGACATTGTTTCTAACTTGGTTTATTCTGCGAATGGTTCTGATGTTGCCGATATGATTGTCGATGGGAAAATCGTGATGAATGACCGAAACTTGAAGACAATTAACGAAATGGAGACTCTCGAGAAATTTGAATCACAAGTTAAAAATATTTTTAAAAGATAATAGAATCAGTTATCAAGTCCCTTCTTTCCAGCTCTTAAGATATCTCTCTTGTTCCTCTGTCAATTTGTCAATTTCAATCCCCATCAACTCTAATTTCAATCCTGCAATGCCGTTTCCTATTTCTGATGGGACATCATAAACTTTAGGTTTCATCCCTTTGAAGTTTTCCATTATGAATTTACAGCATAGGGCTTGATTCGCAAATGACATGTCCATGACTTCGGATGGGTGCCCTTCTGCAGCCGCGAGGTTTACAAGCCGGCCTTCGGCAAGAAGATAAATCTTTCTCCCGTTTTTCAACTCAAATTCTTCAGTGTTCTCCCTTATTTTCTTCCTGTTTTTTGTCAGGCCCTCTAAATCCTCAATCGAAATCTCGACGTTGAAATGCCCGGAATTTGCAATTACAGCTCCGTCTTTCATCAGTTCCAGATGCTGCTTTCTGATCACATTCTTATCTCCGGTCACAGTGACGAATATGTCTCCAACCTTGGCAGCTTCTACCAATGGCATCACTCTAAAGCCGTCCATGACAGCCTGCAAGGCCTTCACAGGATCCACTTCGGCAACAACAACATTTGATCCCATCCCACTCGCACGTGAAGCCAATCCCTTTCCACAATGCCCATAGCCAGAGATGACAAACGTCTTGCCTGCAAGAAGAATGTTAGTCGATCTCAGTATCCCGTCAATTGTGCTCTGGCCAGTCCCATAAATATTATCAAACATGTTTTTCGTCGGCGAATCATTCACAGCTATTATTGGGAATTTTAACGATCCGTCCCTTTCCATCGCCCTCAATCTCACGACTCCGGTGGTAGTCTCTTCCTGCCCCGCATAGACATTTTGTATCAGGTCCTGCCTCTTCGAATGAATGATTGAAATCAAATCTGCTCCGTCGTCCAGAACAATGTTCGGTTTGAATTCAAGCACTTTATTCAAGCACCAGTAATATTCGTCGTTATTCTCCCCCCTTATTGCAAATACACTTATTCCTTCATTTGCTATAGCCGCAGCGATGTCGTCTTGAGTAGACAGTGGATTTGATCCGCATAGGGCAACCTTGGCCCCACCAGCCTTTAAAGTCTTCATCAAAACTGCTGTTTCTTTAGTCACATGCAAACATGCTCCAATCACTATATTTTCAAAGGGTTTTGCCTTTTCGAACTCGCCCCTTATCTTCATCAGGACCGGCATATGCGCTTCGGCCCATTCTATCTTCAGTTTTCCTTGTCCGACAATAGAAATATCCTTTATGACAGAATTCGAACCAGAGATTTTTTCCTCTTTCATCGTATCAATGTTAATTATTGGTTAGAGAACATTTAAGCATTCTTTATTTTTTCAAAAATTTTATTGGCAGATTCTTCCGCGCCGGTCTTGTCTGTCTCAATCAATAAATCCGGATTTTCCGATTCTTCGTACTTTACATCAATTCCAATTACCTGCCCCAGCTTCTCGACTTTTTTTCCACTCCCAAGTCTTTCATTCGCCTTTCTGTAAATTTCCCTTTCCACCAGATCACTTTTTCGTCTGCCTTCCCTCTCCATGCAAACTTCCAGAGGGCACCTCAAATAAATTTCAAAAAAGTTTTCTATTTCATTCGTGGCCAAATGCCTCCATATTTTTTTATGCCCAGTAGCATCTATGACCACATTTGTTCCTCTGTCAGTGAGGAATTTCGCAATCAACACTAGACTCCTGTATGCATGATCCCTTTCGCTCTCATCATACTTCTGTTCTGGAGTCAGAAACTTTCTTATGGAATCCATCTGCAGATATTGCGCCTGAATTTTGTTCTTTTCCAAAAGTTGAATCAGGTGTCTTGACACTGCGGATTTCCCAGAGCCAGGAAGGCCGGTTATCCAAACAGCCCAACCATTACTTTTTCCTCCGAACAAGGCCAACACTTTGGATTGAATCTCCTCGTCACAGCTGGCTATCAGATCCAATTTTATATCAAAACCAATTTTAATTCTCCCAATTTCAGCTCCATCTCCATCAGCAATTACAGCTCCTGCCTCTTTGGCAATCAGATAAGATGCGGACATGTCCAATGTTCTAGTAGTCCCAGCCATTATGCATGAATTTGTCGATCCTTCTGCCACAGAGCACATTGTCAGGCTTATACATCCCAATTTCCTCGTACGGAAATTCTCATTTAATCTTACTAGCCTAGATGCACTCGGACTTGTAGATTCCGTCAATATGACTCTACTGTCCTTTTTCAGAACATTAATTCTCTTCCCGTTCTTAAAGGCCCCTTGTCCCTTTACAGCCGTATAAACATCTCCAGTGAAAAGATTTTTTACATATGCGACTTCCACCGAATCAAAAGTTTCTGAAGTCGCGACAGACATAGTAAAACTGTAAAATGGAATGTCATGAACAAAATTATCCGATCCGTCAAGAGGGTCAATTATTACCACGACTTCAGGCTTCTTCCCGAAAACTTCCCTGCCCAGCTCTTCTGAAATGAAAATAAAATCTTTTTTTGTCTCTTTCAGATTCTCTAGAACAATTTTCTCAATTTTATCATCGATAAATAATGTCTTGTCTCCCCCAATCCCCTTCCCAACTATCTTGACTACATCGGCTTTCACCAACTTTTTTATTTCTGATTGTACTTTCTCTCCAGTTTCTTCGCAAATTTTCAACCAATATCCTCTGTTCATCTCAATCCCAGATATGAATTAATTTTCTTGAAATCGAATTCTTCCGTTTCCAACACATTCTTCGCAAACTCAACCATCTTCTTTTTATTTTCATTCAATTTTCTAATGTTCTCTTCACTGAAGCCGTGCTTTTTCACCCAATCCGCTGAATAGAAAACCGGATGGATGCAAACCAGCGCTCGAAACGCAAAGAAAAATTGTATCACCTTTAGCATCTCCTCATCCTTCCTTCCCTTGAAATATTCCTCCAAAAACATTTCCAATAGTTTTTTGAACGGGTCTCTGAAATCTCCATTAGCCATCAAAGAATAATTTATTATGTTTATTGCCAGGCAGCTTACGTCGTCCGCTGGGTCCCCATATCTAAACCTGCTCCTGTCCGTTATCACCAATTTTCCATTGTCGAATAAAATATTACCAGGATGAAAATCCCCGTGAACGACGCATAGCCTATGATCCTCATACTTTATCTTCCCCCACCACTCGACCATCTTTTTTACTATGCCTATGACATCTTTCTGGTCAGCGAAATCCAATTTGTCTGGAAATGAATCAACGACACCCATTGTCAGCTCCCCGTGGCCGACAAAGTCCCTGACAACTCTTTTGTAAAGATTCTTTCCATTCGCTCCTTCGTATTTGATCCTATGAATGCTAGAGAGATAGTCCGCCAAAATTTTTATATCTCTCCCATCCTTTTCCGTAAAAATCTTCGAATCTCTCAGATTGTCAAGATTGCTCCAATAATCTCTCCCTTTGGCTTCCTCCATTATTACAAAAAATTCTTCTGGTTCTCCGAGAGATATCAGCTTTCCATCATTTTGTACAGACCCGGCATCTAAAACTTTTACATGGTTTGGCAGCAAATTCTGGTCCATCAGAGCCCTGATGATCACATTCGCCCTGTCCGCAGGATATTCATGGCCAAATCCACCTTCCCGCAAAGTTTTCAGGACGTATCTTTTTATTTTTCCTTTTTCCAGAACAGTTATCGCAAAGCCCACTCCATGAAAGCCTTCACCCAATTTTTCTACACTCTTCAAAATAGCATCAGAGCCGAATGTCTTCGAAACATACTCTTTCAATTCTTTTTCGTCTATCATCAGCCTTCAGAAAATAGTTACTTTCCTACTGATTTAAATTCCAATTATTCCTAATCAAGAATTGAAAATTTTTAAAGCCCAGCAGCTTTTCTAAGAACATCGGCCATGTCAGTCTTTTCCCAAGTGAAATCAGGATCTTCTCTTCCGAAGTGGCCGAATGCGGCAGTCTTCCTATATATCGGCCTTCTGAGTTTCAAATTATCTATGATGGCTTTCGGCCTCATGTCAAAATGTTTTTTGATTAATTCGACAATTTTTTCATCAGGTATCTTTCCAGTCCCGGATGTGTTCACGTTTATAGAGACAGGCTGTGCGATTCCAATAGCATATGCAATTTGCACTTCGCATTGGTCTGCTATCCCGGCGGCTACTATGTTCTTCGCGATATATCTGCCCATGTAAGACCCGAATCTGTCGGTCATTGTCGGTCCTTTTCCGCTCAGGCAGCCGCCCCCATGGGAACCCATGCCTCCATACGTGTCAACAATAATTTTCCTGCCGGTCAGGCCCGTGTCCGCCAAAGTCCCTCCGACGACAAACCTGCCCGTTCCGTTGACAAAATATTTCGTGTTTTTATCCAGGAGCTTCTCAGGTATCACATTTTTTATAACTTTCTCTATGATATCCTTTCTTACCTGTTCTATGTCAACATCTGCCGAATGCTGCGCGGCGATGACAACGGCTTCTATCCTCTTGACTTTGCCGTCTTCATATTCGACTGTCACTTGTGATTTTCCATCCGGCCTCAAATAAGGTATAATTTTCTTTTTCCTGCACTCGGCCAATCGTCTGACCAGCCCGTGAGCGAGCATTATCGGCAGCGGCATCAGTTCGGGGGTTTCTCTGCACGCATAGCCGAACATGAGCCCTTGGTCGCCAGCTCCTTGCTCGTGGGATTTTGACTCGTCGATCCCCATCGATATATCTGGCGATTGTTCACCTATGGATACCAGAATACCACAAGTTTCCCAGTCAAGACCGTCTTT
>JAZDPU010000021.1:0-3182 GCA_043797345.1 Candidatus Aenigmatarchaeota archaeon
CAACATAGCAGCTGCAAAGGGTGTTGCTGACGCTGTTAAAACAACCCTCGGTCCTAAGGGAATGGACAAGATGCTTGTTGATTCCATTGGTGATATAGTCATAACAAACGATGGTGTTACAATTCTGGAGGAAATGGAGATCGAACATCCTGCTGCAAAGATGATGGTTGAAGTCGCAAAGACTCAGAACGAAGAAGTCGGAGATGGGACTACCACAGCAGTCGTTTTGGCCGGTGAACTCCTGAAAAAAGCAGAAGAGCTCTTAGATCAAGACATCCATCCGACTGTCATCACAAGAGGATTTAAGATAGGAAAGGATGAAGCTTTGAGAATTTTGGAAGAGATATCAAGACCGATCAGTCTTGGAGACACAGAAACATTGAAGAAGATAGCATTGACATCAATGTCAGGAAAATCAGTCGAGAGAGCATCTCCTCACCTGGCAGACATGGTCGTAGCCGCAGTGAAAGAAGTCGCAAGGTCTGATGGAAACAAAGTAGAGATAGACATAGATGACATAAAGAGAGAGAAGAAACACGGCGGATCTGCTGAAGATACTGAACTGATTAAAGGAATTGTGGTTGACAAGGAAGTAGTCCATCCAAGCATGCCAAAAAAAATCGAAAATGCAAAGATCGCACTTTTGGACGTGGCTTTGGAAGTCAAAGAGACTGAGACGGATGCTGAGATAAGAATCACTTCTCCTGAGCAGATGCAGGCATTCTTAGAAACCGAACAGAAGATGCTGAAAGACATGGTTGAGAAAGTGATTGCTTCTGAAGCAAATGTTTTGATGTGCCAGAAAGGGATTGACGACGTCGCCCAGCACTACTTGGCAAAGAAAGGGATTCTTGCTTGCAGGAGAGTGAAGAAATCGGACATGGAACTTTTGGCAAAGGCGACAGGCGGAAGAATAATCTCAAACCTGGACGATCTTCAATCCACTGATTTGGGATTTGCAAGATTGGTCGAAGAGAAGAAAATAGGCGGAGAAGCGATGACATTCATCAGAGAAGCAAAGAATCCAAAAGCAGTTACACTTTTGGTAAGAGGATCGACAGAACATGTAGTTGACGAGATTGACAGATCGGTTGAAGATGCAATCGGAGCAGTCTCTTCAGCTCTCGAAGTTGGAAAAATCGTCGCAGGAGCTGGATCACCTGAAGAGGAAGTTGCTATGAGATTGAGAAAGATTTCAGAGAAATATTCAGGGAGAGAGCAGCTTGCAATCAAAGCCTTTGCAGATGCTTTAGAAGTCATCCCAAGAACCTTGGCCGAAAATGGAGGTTTGGATCCAATAGATTCTTTGGTTGAGATGAGAGTTGCTCATGACCAAGGAAAAGTTACTTGGGGAATTAATGTCTTCAGCGGAAAAGTCGGAGATGCGATAGCAGATGGTGTCGTCGAACCTTTGAAAGTCAAAACTCAAGCAATAAAGTCAGCTTCCGAAGCCGCAGAGATGATTTTGAGAATTGATGATGTCATCTCAGCAAGCAAACTTTCAAGAGGCGGCGGGATGCCGGGCGGAATGGGCGGGATGCCGGGCGGAGAAGACATGGGCGAGTAATCAGACAAATTTATTCAATCCTTCTTCCAAAACTACATGTACTTTCTCAAAAACTTTTCTTGTATTATCTTTCACTCTGTTTATAGCTTCTTCATACACAACCCATTCATACGAATCGTGCTCAGGCGAAATCTTCACTTCTTCACTTTTGCTTTCAGCTAAAAAGAAAACAACCTCCTTGAACACAGTATCTTTCTCTTTTTTGTAAAAATAATTGATCTTCTCTTTGAACCCCTTTACAAACTTTAGATCTTTCAATCCAGTCTCTTCTTCTATCTCCCTTTTCACAGTCTCCTCCTCATTCTCCCCCTTTTCTATATTCCCTTTCGGCAAATCCCAGTATTCGGTCTTGTATTTCTTCTTTAGGAAGAGGTATCTGATTTTATCATCCTTCTTAAAGATTATTGCACCCGCCGATTTTTCCTTAATCATGCTCTCAGATAAACTTTTATTTACCTATTAAAAGAAATATAGGTTAGGTGAATTGATGGTTGAGAAACATGGAGAAGAGTTTGAACTTATTCCAATGTCGCCTTTAAGGCGTCTTGAGAAGAGGATTGAACAGGTTGAATCTAACTCAGGATCAAGCAACAAAGACTTTATGAAAGATTTGGTTGACATAGTCAGGATGAACCAGCAAATTGTGGATGAATTGGCAAAGTCGAATGATGCTTTGAGGATTGAATTATCGAAAATTCCCGTAAGGCTCGAGGAATTGATTGATGGCCTTCATGAACTTCTTTCTTACATAAAAGCAACTGCAACAGAGGAGATGATTAATTCTCCTGGTGTAGACACAAAACCCCTGGCTGAAAAATTAGATCGATTGATAGAAGGGAATAAAAAAATCGTCGAAACTAACGAATCACTCATGGGCAGCCTTGATAATTTGGAAAGAAAGCTCAGACCTCCTATGCCGCCGCAAATGAGAAGACCACTGCCTCCGCTCAAGCCCATATCGTAAGGTCTATTTATGAAAGGACAGACTGACATAATCTCTGCGGTAATCATTTTCATTATCTCACTCGGTCTTGTTTCTACTGCTTACCTTTGGGGCATTCCATTAATCCAGAAGAGGCAGGACACTGCATTAATTGACCGAGTAGGAAAATCATTTGACAGGAACAATGCAAACTCACTTGAGAAGAAGATCGAATCAGTCGCGAACAATGGCGGAAGTGATACTTTTGTCGGAGACACGAATGGTATCTGGTACTACAATTCATCAGACAATTCCATCCAGTTCTCATTCACAGCCAAAACATCCAAGATAGCCACAGGAGTAGACTGGGTAGCAATCAGCTCTGGCAACACGAATACGAGTGGTGAGCTAGGAATCGACGATTCTTTCATAATTTTTGGAAAAGCTGACATTGCCGGGGCTGGCCAGTACAACATCACTTACAAGGTTCAGTTCAGAACACTCTGGGACAGCACGCATACAAAGAGTTTTAGGATTGATTTGAAAAATGACAGCCCTTCTCCATACATCCTCGGGAAATATATGAAAATCTCTAGAGGAAATGTCGGGCCTGATCCTGCCAACAACAATTTAATTATCACAGAAATTAAACTTCTTTTAGGTTGAAATGAAAGGCCAGGCACAGGTCATCCA
>JAZDPU010000022.1:0-2645 GCA_043797345.1 Candidatus Aenigmatarchaeota archaeon
GGAGAGGAACTTTCTTCATGGGCTGTTCTTGGAAATGGGATTTATTCGCAATCAGCCTCCAACGGCCAGATTCTTTTCTCAAACATTCAAGCTGGTAATTACAATTATTGGGCATACTCAGGCGGTTATGTGACCGGCCAGGGATCAGTCTCTGTAGCTGCAGGAACTACAGGCATAAGTTCAATCTGCTTGAATAAAGCAACTCCAGTCCAAGTAGCTCCTCAGACAATCTCAGTTGCAGTCCCAGGCGACGATCCTCCATGGCAATCTTCAACTCATTATGAGAGTGTAGTCGCTCCAGTCGGAAATGATTATGTGATGATAATGATTTTGCTTGGCGTTTTAGCTGTTTTGATTGTTGTTGGAATCACAGTGAACTTTACTGGAAGAAAGAACTTGATGAGAATTCCTGAGCAAATGTAATCATCCGTCGAATCTCTTCTCGATTATTTTTTGTAGCTCTATCAAATATTTCGTTCTAAGAAATCTCTTCGTGTCTACGAATCTGTCAATTTTCTTGTTCGCCCTTTTCTTGTAAAGAATTGCTTGAATGGAATAGTCCAGTTTGTCCAGCTCATGAGCAATTTTAGATTCCTTTGTTTTTCCATCTTCGTATTCTCTCCACAGTTTGTAATATTTTCTCCTTAATTCTTCAGGTAATTTGTTCAGAATTTTTTTCATCGATCTTTCTTCAAGATATTTTTTATCCCCTTTGAATTTTTCAATCTTCCCTTTCTTCAAAACATACATTCTCCCGTCTTTTCTCGTGGCTATGTCACCTGCATACACCTCGCACAGGTCATGGACCAATACCATCTCGAGAAGTTTCTGTTTGTCAACTTTTAATTTTTCTCCCAAGATTGCCGACATTAATGAAACTGAATAGATGTGAGCAGCCACACTTTCAGGCTTTTTGACATCCACCATCAGCCATCCTGTCCTGTCTATATCTTTCAGCTTGCTAGCTTCAATCAAGAAATCTACTATCCTTTCTTTCTCACTGGCCATTACTTGAAATTTGCATTCTTAGATTAAAAATCGTATTCTTTCTTATCTATCTGATTTTCAGTTTCTCTTTTATTGTCTTCCTCTTCAGCGCCGTTGAGTTTTGCTCCACAGCTTGGGCAATAGAAAAAGTCGTCGAGGAATGCTCTACCGCACTTTGGACAGGTTTTCATAAATATCTTTCTTCAAAGTAGAATTTAAAGAATTGCATTCAGGCAATCAAACGAATCTGGATATCCCTGGCTTCAAATCCTTATCCGTGTCGATTATCACGATTTCCTTGTTCACGGGGAAAGCGACATTGTAAATGGGAACCGAGTCTGCCCAGGCCATCTTTATTCCGCGATGTGAATGGCCGTGAAGAACAAGATTAGCTTTATTGTTGACAACAACTTGTTCAAGAATCTGGTTCCCCTGAGTTGAGAAGAATCTTGGGTTCCCACCTTCAAGAGTTTTGAAAGTCGGAGCATAATGCGTGAGGACAATCTTGAAATCGACTTGTAGTCTTTGAAGATACTTTTCCACAAACATGATTCTGCTCTCGAAAATCTGCTGGATGTTTGGAATATTGGCTTTCTGCCATGGAGTCGCGGTCTCTAAACATCCAGTGGTTCCGATGATCCCGACTGATCTTCCGCCGATGTCCAAAACCACTGTCTCGTCGTCAAGGAATTTTATATCAGCATATCTCAATTTCAACTGGTCCCTGAGTTGCTGGAATTCGTTATTTCCAAAGCATGCTACTATGGGACAGGTTATCTTGCCAAAAAGGACGTTATAGACCTTCTGATATTCAGGAAGATCTCCTCGATGGACCATGTCTCCCACTATCAGGAACAGGTCCGGCTTCACTTTCATCCAATCTATTGCTCTGACATACTCTGAAAAGTACTGCGGAGAGTGGACGTCAGATACGGCTGCTATTATCATTTTGTCACCTTTTACATGGTTTTGGATATATAGGAATTAGGTTTTTAAATAACCTATGAGTTTAAATAGATTCCCTTTGTAATTACTATGCAATAGTAAAAAGGTGGGAAAGTGCCAAAATCGGACAAAAATCAATCAGGGATTTATCCTTTTAGACAAATTGTTTCAAGTATGAAGTCAGTCGTTCCAATTTTTCTTGCAATACTGGTCGGAATGATTTTCATACCTCAGGTATTTGCATATACAGTCAACGATTGCCCCTCTCCACATTGGGCAATAAAGGACAACCAATGCCTGCCGTCATGCGGACAGGGTGGAGGGCCTGGAGCATTTTGTAGTTCGTCTCCATGTTCAGGCGGATCAGTACAAAGTTGGGATTGTAATTATTGCTGCCTTCCTTCAAATTTCGGAGGTTCGTGCCCTTCCGGTGAGGCTTATCCGAATTACGGAATGAAGTATGGACAGTGCTTCCCTTCATGCGGACAGGCAGGAGGACCTAACGCTTACTGCAGTCAGTCCGAATGTTCATCTGGCCAGTACGATGTTGCCAGCTACGATTGCAATCATTGCTGCGTAGTCTCGACTTCCACTACGACTTACTACCCTACTACAACCTATTACCCATCTTACACCACGACTTATTATCCCACATATTATCCAACTAACTACCAAACTTACTATCCAACTTGTTATTCTTCAAATTGCTATCC
>JAZDPU010000023.1:0-4783 GCA_043797345.1 Candidatus Aenigmatarchaeota archaeon
TGGAAAACCAGTGATTGCAGTAGACAACCATGTTGCTGTTATAAGCAGAAGATGGCATCTCACGAAAGAAAAAGATCCAGAGAAAATAAGAGAAGACATTCACAAAAAAATTCCGAAAAATCTGTGGGGAATTTCTAATCAACTGCTTGTTGAGTTTGGAAAAGAGTTCTGCCGATCAAGATTTCCAAAATGCAAGATTTGTCCAGTTCAGAAACTCTGCCCTTACGAATTCAAGAATCTTTAACCACAACTTCTAGTTCTGTTCAATTCATTTAATCAAACTTTCCGAAGTTCCAAGTGCATATGAAACTCTGAAAATCATCGTAATTTCATGAACAAAAAACAAATTTTGATCGTTTCTTTAACAATTGTCAGCTTGGTTGTTTTGATGAGCGCTTATTCTTTGAGCACCACAGGCTTTCTTTCAAAAGCTTTCTCAAAAACTATCTATCCAGGCCAGACTTCTGAGCAGAACATCACAGTAAGAAAATACTACAACATGACAATTAGATTCAGAACAGCTTTGAATGGAAGTGACCTCACTTTTGACGATTCCGATGCCAACATCACGACAAAAGATTATATCGGAAACCAAATCAATTTCTTGACTGGAATTAACGACGGGAAAATTTATGTGTTGATTGATAAAGCAGACATAGATAGGATGTCGACAATTTCTGTTGAAGGCACGGACAAATACGAAAATGTTGCCAACCAGTCGGTTATCTTCAGCTTCAGCGGAACAAAAGCATATTTGACTGTCCTTGTCACTAAAAGAGTTGGTAACGGGACTCTAGTTGGTTATGTCTATGACGATTTGACCGGACAATCCGTAGGAAACCTGGGAATTCTCGCATACGAAGGCGGCAGCGAAGTGAATTCAACCAATCCAGTGTCAGAGACTGCGACAAATGTATTGGGGAAATTCCAATTCTCGCTTTTGACTGACGCAGAAGGAAAATCTTACGACGTGTATGTCAGAGAATATACAATCAGTTAAACTTTCATTTTTTTGAAGGCGTACGTGCCGATTAAAATCATTATCGCCGAGAATAATGCCATGATTCCAAGATCAAAAATTACAGGGAAATGCGAGATTCCTAACATAGCTCCTCTCAATCCATCGACTGCATAGGTCACAGGATTGATGAACACAAGTTGAGACAGATAGGGCGGTAAGTTGTCAATGGGAAACAGCGCCCCAGACATGAAAAACATAGGAAAGATTACAAAAGTTCCAATCAATTGGAAACCTTCAGGGCTTTCCATCTGAGATCCTATTATCAGGCCTAGGCTGACCAATCCTATAGTCGTCACGAATAAAATCAGGAACGATGTAATGACTGAAATTACATTCATATGAAGTCCTGCTAGAAATCCACTTTGTATGAATCCGAAACCGATTATCAAAAGCAGCGAGATTTGGATCAATGTGTCAGTAGATCCTCCGAGTATCTTTCCCACGAGCATAGAAGTTCTGGATATGGGAGCGACCAAGACTTCTTTCATGAAATCTATTTTTTTATCCCACACTATGTAGGTTCCGAAGAAGATTGATGAGAACAGGGCTGACTGGATTAATATTCCTGGGTAGATGAATGTCTGATAGTTGACACCGCCGAAAGAGACTGCCGAGCCTATCCCTCCTCCGATGATCACAAACCAAAGGATTGGATTGATAATAGAAGATATTATTCTAGATCTTTCTCTCGTGTAAACTTTCAATTCCCTGAACCAAAGTGCGTATATCCCGCTCAATTCGCTCATCTTTTCGACCTCATATGCATCGCCCTTTCAGCCCATCCGCCTTCTGGAGACTCTTCCTTAATCTCTCTGCCCGTGTAATGAAGGAACACATCGTTCAGAGTCGGCTCGTGTATCTCTACTGACTTTACTTTTCCCACATTCCTTAAAATTGTTTGAATATTCTTTTCCGCATCCTTCACTGTGAGAATCAATTCTCCGTCCGAATACTCGACTTTCTTAACGAACTTCATCTTCTTCATTTTTTCTATGTTGGGTCTCGCCACTTTTAATTTTATTATGTCTCCTGACAGGACATGCTTGAGCTTGCTTGGAGAATCGAGAGCTACTATTTTCCCTTTGTCCATAATTGCTATCCTGTCGCACAATCTGTCTGCTTCATCCATGTAGTGTGTCGTCAAAATAATAGTCATGTTTCTTTCTTTCTTCAGCTCAGCCACATATTTCCATATGTTCTCTCTACTCTGCGGATCCAACCCTAAAGTCGGCTCGTCCAAAAACAGAACCTTCGGATGATGCATCAATCCCCTGGCAATTTCCAATCTCCTTCTCATCCCTCCTGAATATTTCTTTACCAGGTCGTTCTGCCTGTCTGTCAGATCCACCAATTCGAGGACTTCGTCAATTTTTTTGTTCAATGTGTTTCTCGGAAGTCCGTATAAAAGACCGTGAAGAATCAAATTTTCCCTTCCTGTTAGTATGTCATCTGAAGATGGGTCCTGAAAAACAATACCTATGGATTTTCTCACTTCGTCTGGGTGTTTCAGAATGTCATGACCGTTAATTATAGCATTTCCACTCGTCGGAGATCTGAGGGTTGTGAGCATCAGAAGTGTGGTTGTCTTTCCCGCTCCATTCGGGCCGAGCAATCCTAATATTTCTCCCTGTTCTACATTCAAGTTAAGATTATCCACTGCCACGAGATTCTTGAACTTTTTCGTCAGATTTTTTATTTCTATGACATGCATACAATCCAATTCTCCTGCACGGATATTAAAATTTAGTTTCTCCTACCAAATAGAAAAGTATATATACTACCACTGAATAGTAGTTAATATGAGTTTTAGAAAAGATGCCGAAGAGTTGAAGAAAACTCCTGAGTTCATTAAAGTCGCTTATGATGCTAGTGGAAGACCAATAGGTGTAAAGCCTGCAAATGGGAATGACATTCCTGAAAAAGTGGAGACGCCTTCTACAAGAATTGTCGCTCAAACAGTTCATTATGACACTAAATTGATTGGGCAATGGCTGGGAGTGATCAACCAGAACATGCACGTCCTCAGAGAGCAAATCAACATATTGGAAAATCCTAATGAAAAAATATTGTCCATCGTCGAGGAAGCAATCGCAAAAAACATGATTTTTGTAAGCACACAAATTGATTTGGTCAACAAAGAACTGCAGAATTACAAAATTTTAAGCAATTCTGTCATGGAGCAACTGAATCTGGTCAATGAGAATTTTTCCTTATTGAGAAAGGAGATTTCTGACAATCAGCATGTGTCAAGAGCGATCATAGCTGAGATAGAATTTGTAAAGAATGAGGTTAGGAATCCAAAGGTTCCAGAAGAGATAATCAACATGCTGAATTCAATGAATGAGAATTTTGAAATTCTGAGAAGCCGCGTGATGGAAATCAGTAGAGAAACCATTCAAATGAACTCTCAGTTGAGCAAGAAATTGGTCGAAGTTGCAACTAAGGAAGACCTTTCAAACATTGATGCAAAATTCAACGATGTCGCAACTAAGGACGATGTTTCAAATGTTTATTTGAAATTCAACGATGTTGCAACTAAGGAAAATATTTCAAGCATTGATGCAAAATTCAACTATGTAGCTACCAAAAATGACCTTTTAAATATTTACGAGCAGTTTTCTGACTTGCCAACAAGAGAAGATCTTGACATGGTGATTTCTGGATTCATTTCAAAGCAGGAACTGAGAGATGTAAAAACTGAGTTGGAAGAGCTGATTAACAAAAATGCGATTAACAAGGATGAGTTGATTTCTGATCTGATTAAAAAGATGAAGTTACTGAAGAAAACTAAAAAGAGAAAAGCCAAGAAATTAGTCAAGAGGAAGATTAAGAAAATAAGAAAAAAGAAAACAAAGACCATTCTGAAATCGACAATAAGAAAATTCCTTGCGAAAAAGTTTGGCTTGAATGAAGATGAGAGAGTTTTAGTTGTCACTGATCACAAGATGGAGAAGATAGGGAACAAGGTTTATGAGACTTGCAGGAAAATTAGCGAAAACACTGTATTTCTTGTCATGGAAAAGTCAGACAGGCCAGGTCAAGAGCCTGAAGATTCAGTAGCAGAGGCAATGAAAAACACTGATAGGATAATTGGAATCACATTTTACACTCTGAAAAAGACCGACGCTTTAAGAAACGCTGTTGAAGTCGGCGTGAAAGCTTGCGTGCTATCTAAGAATCTTAAATTTACTTTGGTCAAATAGAAGTTTCTTTAATTGAAGTAAACTTATAAGACTAAAGAATATATGAAAGATAGGTGTGTTGATGGACGCATTGAGATGCGAAAATGTCTGGAAGGTTTACAACGAAGAGACTCATGCAGAAGTTAAAGCACTGCAGGGGGTTGACCTTCGGATAATGAAGGGCGAATTTGTGGCAATAATGGGAAGTTCTGGTAGCGGTAAATCCACCCTTCTCAACTGCATCAGTTGCCTGGATGTCCCGACGAGAGGAAAGATTTTTATCGACGGAGAAGACATCTCAAAATTCGACGAAAACAAACTGGCTTTCATCAGGAGGGAGAAGATAGGTTTTGTCTTCCAATTTTTCAACCTGATCCCGACTTTGACAGCAATCCAGAATGTAGAATTGCCGATGACATTCAATGGCGTGGAAGAGCCGAAGAGAAAAAGAATTGCCAAAGAACTGCTTGAAAGAGTGGGGCTGGAAAAAAGACTGAACCACAAGCCGAATGAGCTTTCAGGTGGAGAAACCCAGAGAGTGGCGATTGCAAGAGCGATGGCAAACGACCCGACTTTCATC
>JAZDPU010000024.1:0-3058 GCA_043797345.1 Candidatus Aenigmatarchaeota archaeon
TTTATCTTGTAAATAGAAACTCCTTTCCTGTTTACTTTTCTTGTCACAGAAATCTCAGGAAAATCAAACGGGAAGATTTTACTCATGTTGTCCAGATACATTGTGACAGCAGCATATTCCGAAGGGGACTTGTCAGTACCGCCAGTGAAAATCAGCTCATGAAGCCTGTCAGCCCTCAGAGATTTTGCTGAAGTTCTTCCAAGAACAAATGCTATAGCATCAAGAACATTGCTCTTCCCAGACCCGTTCGGCCCGCAGATTACATTGAATCCGGCAAGAAGCGGGATGGAAATTTTCTTGTTGAAGCTCTTGAATCCCTGCATGACAAGCTTGGTGATAGTTGTATTCATTCTTTCTCTCCTTTAAAATTCTTGATCAGTTTGTCTGTCTTGAAATCTATGTTTTTCTCATATGAAGAAATCAGTTCATCTATCAAAGTCTCATAATTCGTGTTTTTGTATGCCGCTAAAAGCTTTAGCTTGTGCTGCAGATTTTTTGATATTTGAATGGTTGTTTTGAGCATGTTCTTATATAATTATATAGTTCTATATGTTTTATATATTTGTGCCCTTTAGAATTAAACCGTAAATGTCTTCTTCATCTCTTCAGGGACTTTGAATATCCCGACATGCAATCCGACATCAACATACGCCCAGCAGATCACAGCGGCTTCAAACGCCTGGAGGAACTTTTTCTCTTTGAAGAAGTGCTTCGAGTCAGTATGGTAGGATTCTATCAATTCCAGGATACCCTTTCCATCTTGATTGAGGACTTCCAGGACTTTTAAGACTTCGTCAATCCTTTTGATTTCTTTCTCAGTCTCTTTTTCCAACTCGTCCATTCATTCACCTGGAATTTGTCGCCTACTACAAAATTTAAATACCTATATGTTAAAGTTTTATTCTGATATAAATGCCCGAAGGTAAGCGCATCAGGATTCCAAAAATTGTGATTTGGCAAGTAATCACTCTTGTTTTTGCCGTATTGCTTCTTGGAGTCATCTTTGGAAAGATTCCATTAATTGGTACTTCTTCTGCAAATTCAGTCACAGTCGGAAACAAAACTGTTGATTATATCAACAAAAATCTGATCCAATCCGGAGCAGCAACTCTGGTATCAGTCCAAGACATGGGAACTGTTTTCAAAGTGACAACCTCTTATCAAGGTCAGGAAATTCCAGTTTTTGTGACAAAGGACGGCAACTTGCTGTTCATTTCACAGCCTACCGATATGACAAAGTCTGTTGAAACGACTTCAACTACGACTACATCACAGGAAATGGTAAAATCTGAAAAGCCGGCTGTCGAATTGTATGTCATGTCTTTCTGTCCATACGGTGTTCAGGCCGAAACTCTCATGAAACCTGTTTTTGACCTGCTTGGAAGCAAGGCTGACATCAAGATTAGATTTATTGCAAATGTAGGAGGGACGACAGTCGATTCTGTCCAATCTCTTCATGGAATTAGCGAAGCGAAGGAAGATTTGAGGCAGATATGCATCATGAAAAATTACAATGCGAAGACTTACTGGAGTTACCTTCAGACGTTTAATTCAAACTGCTATTCATCTTCCCAAAATGCAACCGCACTTGAAGCGTGCTGGAAGAGCACAGCTACATCTGCTGGGATAGACACAGCCAAGATAGAGACTTGCGCCTATGGATCTGAAGGATTGAACTTGCTGAAAGCTGACGAAGCTTTGACAACCAAATATGGAATCTCAGGCTCACCAACAATATTAATAAATTCAGTCCAGTTCTCTGGCAGCAGATCTTCAGAAGCGTTCAAACAAGCAATCTGCAGCGCTTTCAATACTCCTCCAGCTGAATGCTCACAAACGTTGGGTTCGACTACTACTGAATCTGCCCCAGCCGGCGGATGCGGATAAATTTTTTGTTCCTGGGTTAATTCACATGGATATAAATTTTAATCTGAATTTGTTATCTTGTGTCTAGATACGTAGAAATCGCAAATATCGGTCAGATCACACTTACAGATCTGGATATAGAATTGCTACGAACTAAGCCACTCCTCAGATTGAGAAAACTCAGACAGCTCAGCTTTTGCGATTCGCTGAATTTATATGGACAAAACTATATCGGATCTCCTGGAGCCAATTCAGACAGGTTGACCCACTCTTTCCAAGTCGAATACTTTACGTGGTTGAATCTCAGATGGAATCAAAAGAACAGTTCCGAAAAAAAATTAGGTAAATCTTCCGCTCTTCTTCATGACGTCGGACATCCGACTTTTTCGCATGCTTTGGAGATGGACGGGAGGATTTCCAATGAGAAAAGGGCCGAAGAACTTATTTTGAGATCAGAAATCTCTGACATTCTGAAAAACCATGGAGTTGAACCTATGCAGGTCTTAGATATTGTGAATGAGAAGAGAAAAGGATATTTTTCCGACATCATAGCTGGAGAAGTTGGAATGGACAGGGTTGCATATGTTACAACAGACAATCACCATATTTCCATATCTCCCGATTCATCCCCATACGATGCGTCTTTGCCCCTAATACAGAAGATTCGAGAAGTTGAAGGTGTTATGTCCCTTCCCATTTCTGTTCCTTTCGAAGAGCTTGGAAAAGCCTCTTTTGATGACATAGCGATTCTCGACTCGGCTTATAGGTTGCTTGAACGCAGGACTTATCTCTTTATGAAACCTTACGGGTCAGTGACAAACAGATCAGCGGTCACAATTATGAGAAATGCGGTTCAAATCGCAATCGAAGAGGGATTTGACAATATAAAACTCCATGAATTGTACGACGTTCAGATATTGGCTGAATTGAGAGAAGTTTCTCCAGAGGTTGCACATTTAATTGACATGATAGAAAATGGCAAGATACCTTCTCCGATATTTGAGATGTGTCTCCAAGGAGAAAGTGCAGAACGAGTTCAACGATTGAGAGAAAATAGAGATGAAAGATTGAAATTCGAGGAACAAGTAGGGCAGGGCGACAAAGTATATTTGGACATCGATCCGATGGGCAAATCTCCTAAAGGAGATACGAATGTTTCATACTATGGAAACATGATGCCATTGAAAGATGC
>JAZDPU010000025.1:0-6051 GCA_043797345.1 Candidatus Aenigmatarchaeota archaeon
GGCAGAAATACAGAAAGTAAAAGAGAAAGTGGGAATTGATATTTTTCTTGGTTTTGAGGCAAGGTCTTCAAGAGAATTAGCAAGTTTGATCGAGAAAAGAAAGAAATTTGACGTATTGCTGGTAAGAGGAGGAGATGTGAAACTGAACAGGTTGGCAGTTGAAACTCCAGAGGTAGACATTCTCACCCATCCTGACTATGAAAGGATTGATTCAGGACTCAATCATGTTCTTGTGAAGCTAGCATCTGAGAACGAAGTGGCCTTAGAAATCAACTTCAGAGAGATTTTAACAACCAATGGAAGGACCAGATCAAGAATTCTTTCAAACATGAAGAGCAATGTGACGCTGGCAAAGAAGCTTCACGCATCAATAATCATGTCATGCGGAGCTATATCACACTGGGAGCTGAAAAGTTATCAAGAATTAATCTCTTTCGGGACACAATTAGGATTGGAGTTAGATGAAGCGAAGGCAGCAATTTCGAGGATTCCGGAAAATATTTTGAAAAAATCTAGCGAAAGGCGAGACAAAAGATGGATAGCTCCCGGAGTTAAAGTAATAAAATGAAACTGCCATATCACATCCCAAAAGATTTGCTGGACATATTTTCCAAGACAAAACTCAACGTCCAGAACGGAGAATATCTGATTATTAAATTGCCTTTGAAATATGGGGCCATGCTGAGAGACTTGATGAAATTTGTCAGAGAGCCTTTCTTCAACTATACGGTCGAACAGGATGAGATAACACTAATCATTCATGAGAGGGATTGGCAGAATATCGGAAGGGATTTCGTAGAGATTAAAATCGAGCATGGCTATAACGTCATAACAATGGATGTCACGGTTGACTTGAATGTCGTCGGCTATATGGCTGTGATCTCAAGAGCCCTGGCAGATGTTGGAGTCCCAATTAGCGTAATTTCGAGTCACAGGACTGACCATCTTCTTGTAAAAAAGTATGATCTGCAAAAAGCAGTGTTTGTTTTGCAGGATTTGATAAATAGCTGCAAAAATATAGTTATTGTATGAAAACGATATTGAATCTTCCATATAAAACTTTTTTAAAGTTGCATAAAATAGTTCCTTTTGTTGTTGCAGAAATCATAATAAAAGATAAGAGAAGAATCCTCTTGGCAAAAAGAAAAATATCTCCGTTCAAAGGTCGCTGGCATATTCCAGGTGGTCAAATTGGATATAACGAAAAAATAATAGATGCCGTAAAAAGAATTGCGGAGAGAGAAACTGGTGTAAATGTGAAAATCATAAAATATATGGGATATTACGATTCGATCCGTATGGATCCACGAGGACATTATATCCCTCATGTTTTTCTAGTAAAACTGGTGGGTGGAAAAATACAAACCAACAAGGAAAACAGTGATTTGAAATTTTTCAAGACAGCTCCAAAAAATCTGCTAAGTTATCACAAACCGCTTTTCAGAGCCGCAATGAAAGGAAGGAATATTAATTGAAGAGACAATTGAAAATGAACATGCCGACTCTGAGAGAAAAGGAAAGATACATAGCCTTTCAAGCGATTTCTGAGGATTCTGTCATGTATTCTGATCTAGAATCTGCAATCTGGGATTCGATGATGGATTTTTTCGGCGAGTTGGGAACTGCGAAGACTTCGATGTGGATAGTAAAAAATCTTTATGACGAACAAAATCAGATGGGAGTGATAAAATGCAACAACAAATCAGTTCAGGAGGTAATCACGGGATTGGGATTGATTTCTAGGCTGGGGGATGCGAGAGTAACGATTAAAATTTTATCTGTTTCAGGAACGATTAGAGGCTTGAAAAGCTGAAAACCGAAATTATATTTATTAGTAGGATTAATTTAAAGTTAGAAAAACAATTGTTTTTGACTGAGGTTTAAAAAATGCCAGAAATGATGCCAGAATATATGGGTTATGACAGGACTATAGCAGTCTTTTCTCCTGATGGAAGACTGTTCCAGGTCGAATATGCGAAAGAAGCGGTAAAGAAAGGTTCAACTTGTCTAGGAATAGTTTTCAAGGATGGAGTTTTACTGGCTACAATCAGGCCGTCGACTGCTCTGATGGTGGGTGCGTCAGTGGAGAAGATTTTCCAAATTGATGACCATCTCGGAGCCGTAGCTTCTGGATATTTGGCCGATGCTCGTGTGCTGGCAAACCAAGCCAGAGTCAAAGCCCAGATACATAAAATCACTTATGAAGAACCTGTTGACGTCTGGGGAATTACAAAAGTAATCGGCGACAAGATGCAGGTCTCTACCCTGTATGCTGGTTTGAGGCCGTTTGGTGTTTCGTTCTTGATTGGTGGAGTGGACAGGTTAGGTCCACATCTTCTCGAAACAGATCCTTCTGGAATGCTGTATGAATGGAAGGCTAATGCCCTTGGAAGAGGGGCGGCAGTTGCCAATAAGATTTTCAAGCAGAAATGGAAGGAAGGGCTGACTGAGAAAGAAGCGATTGAAATTGCTCTTGATGTGATTCAAAAGACAGAGAAAGAGAAAAAGCCGGAAGCGATAGACATTGCGATTATCGACAAGAGCTTGAAATTCAGAAAACTGGGAGAAGAAGAAATCAAGAAGGCCATGAAGTGATTTGTTGATTGGCGTAGACAAAGCCGTCATAAGCAGATTGCACGTTTCTGGACTGATATTTGAAATTCTAGTCGACCCTGAGAAAGCTCTCCAATTCAAAAAGGGAATGAAGATTGACATGGGCGAGATTCTGGCTTTTCCTGGAGTTTATCATGATGTAAGGAATACGAAGAGAGTTCCTGAGGATGATTTGCAAAAACATTTCGGGACTATTGACGTAAACAAGATTGCCGAAAAGATTATTCATGAAGGGCAGCTTCAATTAACGACAGAACAGAGAAGGGAAATGGTCGAGCAGAGGAGAAATCAGATTGCTTCTATCATTTCCAGGAAAGGAATAAATCCTCAGACAAATGCTCCAAACCCTCCACAGAGGATTTTGAATGCCATGGACAAGGCTGGGATAAATGTTGATCCTTTTGTTGACGCTGATCTGCAAGTTGACAAGGTCTTGAAAGAAATCAAGGCTCTAGTCCCGATAAAATTCCAGAAAATCACCTACCAGTTCAAGATTCCTTCTCAGTTTTCCGGAAAAGCATACTCAACTTTAAAAAGCTCAGGAACCATATTAAGTGAACAGTGGTTAAATGATGGAAGCCTTCAGTTGAGCCTGGAGGCGATAGCTGGAATGCAGGATGAGATATTCCAAAAGCTTTCTGGCTTTACTCACGGACAATTTGAATCAAAAGTATTGAAAAAGGTGGACATATGACAGAAAATACAGTTGTAATCCCTGGAGAATTGTTAGAGGAGAGAAAAGGGAGGAAGATAGGCCAGGGGATATATGTAGAAGGAGATAAGGTTTTTTCCAAAGTTGTTGGAGTGACAAGAATTAATGATGTTGAAATGTCTGTGGTTCCTTTGGCAGGAGTGTATCTTCCTTATTACGAAGACAGAGTAATCGGAACAATTGAATCTGTGGAAGTTTCTGGATGGGTGGTCGATATCAACTCTCCGTATTCGGCTTTCTTGCCATTATCTGAAGGAGTATCTGGATTCGTAGATACACAAAGAACTGACCTGACAAGATATTTTGACATTGATGATATAGTCATGTGTGTGATTTCGCGGGTGACTAAAAACAAGACTGTCCAAGTCTCCATGGATGATGATAACGCAAGAAAATTGGTTGGCGGTGTGTTGGTCAAAGTCACTCCAAGCAAGATTCCTAGAATCATCGGAAAAGCAGGAAGCATGATAATGATGATCAAGGAGAAAACAAAATGCGACATAGTTACTGGCCAAAATGGATTGGTCTGGATAAGAGGAGAAAACAAGGCTAAGGCGATAGAAGCAATTGTGATGATTGAAAAGGAATCTCATTTGAGCGGACTGACAGAAAAAATTGAAAAAATGCTGAGTGGATAAGATGGGACACAAGACTGACAAAAAATTGGTTGTGAAGGGAAAAAGGCTGGATGGGAGAGAATTGGACCAGTTGAGGAAGGTTGAGATGCAGATCGGATTGATTAACAGAGCTAACGGGTCTGCGATGGTAAAGTTCGGAGACACACATGCTATAGCAGCTGCTTATGGGCCAAGAGAACTGCTTCCAAGACACATGCAAGAATCACAGAGAGGAATCATTAGAGTCAGGTACAACATGGCACCTTTTTCTGTTGATGATAGAAAAAATCCAGGCTCGGACAGGAGGAGCACTGAAATATCAAAAGTGATCAGGATGGCATTACTGCCGGTTGTTTTTGTTGAAGATTTTCCAAAGGCCACTGTCGATGTTTACATTGAAATTTTACAAGCTGACGGATCCACCAGAGTCACAGGAATAAACACTGCTTCGCTTGCAATGGCATCTGCCGGAGTTCCAATGTCTGATTTAGTGACCTCTTGCTCGGTTGGAAAGATAGACGGGGAATTGATTGCTGATTTGTGCGGAGAAGAGGACATGCATGGTGAGGCTGACATGGCAATAGCTATGATTCCATCAAAAAATCTTGTCACGCTACTTCAGATGGATGGTATTCTCACGAAAGAAGAGATATTGAAACTTTTGAAAATGGGAAAAGAGGCTTGCCAGAAGATTTACGAGATGGAGAAAAAGGCTTTGAAGGAAAAATATGAAAAGGCGATTGAATGAGTGAAAGATACGCGTTTGAATTGATCCAAAAAGGAATGAGGCTTGATGAGAGAAAGTTCGACGAATTCAGGCCTATTAACATAAAACTCGGAGTTTCAAACAAGGCTGAAGGATCAGCACAAGTGACTTTGGGGGAGACGGTAGTTATAGCTGGGGTGAAGATGAAAATTGGTGAACCTTTCGCAGACACTCCGAATGAAGGAACTCTTATGGTCGGGGCCGAGTTTACTCCTTTATCATCTCCGGACTTTGAATCAGGACCTCCGAGCGAAGATGCGGTCGAGCTGGCAAGAGTTGTTGACAGAGGATTGAGAGAATCGCACTGCCTTGATTTGGAAAAATTATGTGTCACCCCTAAAGAAAAAGTCTGGTCTGTTTATGTTGATTTGCATATAATAAATCACCAGGGAAATCTTCTTGATGCATGCGCGCTGGCGGCAATTGCTGCGCTTCAGAATTCACAGATACCAAAACTGGAAGAAGATACTATTCTCAGAGGAGATTATGCAGGGAAATTACCAGTGGGTTTCACTCCGATAAATGTTACTGTTGGGAAAATTGGGAATAAATTTATTTTAGATCCTTTGATGCAAGAGGAGAATATTCTCGACTCGAAACTGTCAATTTCTGTCAGAGACGATGACAAGATATGCGCGCTGCAGAAGATGGGCGAGCATGGAATCGATCTTGATGATTTGGAAAAGATGTTCGACATGGCCATTAAAAAGTCCAAGGAATTGAGGGAGCTGGTGAAGTGAATGGCAATTCATCATGTCACCAAAAAAATCAAACTTGGGAAAATCAGAAAGACAAGAATGTCGCCGAGATGGGCTGACATAAAAAAATTTGGGATGAAGAGAGCGAGAACCAGAAGGATTAATGTCGATAAAGTCAAGAGATGGAAGAGAATTAGAATAAAAGTTTAAAATTTCTATCCTGTAGTCCAGCAAGCTTGGGTATTCTCGCATGTCGCTGAGACTGGTATTCCTGAGCAAATTCCCATTACTTTAACATAGAGAGGAGCGGCAGAAACATTAGCATAAGCTGTTCCAGCTGAACCAGGTGGAAGCGAAGTTATAGGAACTGTTGCTACGGTCAAATTGTTTGGAATCAAAACAGTAATTGAACTAATGGTTTGCTGGCTTGGATTTGAAAATGTAAAATTAAGATACTTATCAGCAGTTACTGGTGCATTGACATCATCGATCGTTAATGAGGGGATGCATTTAGTTTGTGCAGTAGACTGGTTTGAAACCTGTTGCTGTTGAGTGGATGTCAGACCTGTAAGCCAGATGGACATGACACCACCGATTGCTACTGTAAAGGCAATCAGAAGGACAGTTGCAATCATTGCAGAAATA
>JAZDPU010000026.1:0-2391 GCA_043797345.1 Candidatus Aenigmatarchaeota archaeon
CCAGCATTAGAACCCCGCCAATTACAACAGTTCCATACGAAAAGGTTTTGCTTATTGCAGGTTCAGAAACACTTTGCGACTCGAGTTTCAGATTCGCTTGGAGAGAACCGAATTTCAGGGTAGTATAAATCACTCTACCAATACCGTATGCTTCTTCAGGAGTTTTTTCCACCCCGCTGACAGCATTTATTGTGTTGCCAATCATGTCTAAAGGAATTGTAAGAGAGCTCACAAGCCGATCGTCAACATAGTAATTCAGCCTTGCATTCAAGACAGTCCCGCTGCCTTGAACTGGCACGCTCTCTGCTTTCCTAATTATATCTGTTAATTTTTCATTCACGTCCGGCGCAACGCTGACAGGGATATAATAGAAATACACCCCATTCGTCTGGTCAAACCTAACAACCACCTGTGAGCCGGGGCTCATGATGACATCTTCGTCGCCAAACAATTCGGCCTCCAAATTTATCGCCGGGCCTGTCACATTTACAACACTGAATTGCACTCCAGACAATTCAAAAGGTTGATCAATCGGAAAGTCCGTTCCGTTTATGGAGATGGAATTATTTTGAGGGCGCAGATAGAAAGTGCTGTTTCTGATGCTGACTTTTGCAACTCCTTGATCCAGTTTGAAACCTTCGAATACAGTGGCTCTCAGTTTTCCCCGTCTGACTAAATTTTGGAGTTCGTCATCAAAGACAGTGGATATTTTTACTTTATCTCCACTTACATCTACTCTGGATTGAGCCAAATCATAGAAATTTATTCTCTCGACGATTATCTTTTTAGTCTTAGCTAAAACTGTTGAATTTGGATTTTCAACAGAATAGACATAAACTTTGGATTCGGATATATCTGGTCCAAATTTGATTCCTGCAGGTACAGCAACAGTGAATCCAACATCTCCATCTCTCGCAACTTTGCAGCCGCCAGGTCCTCCGTTAACGACCAGAGCGACATAATCGCCGGTCTTAACACCAGAGACAGCAGAATAAAAATCAGCCGAGCTTCGGATTACTTCAGACCCAACACCGGTTATCCTATCGCCAATCTTAAGGGTTCCGCAATCAGCATCATTTCCAATCGTCGCCACCACCACATTAGTATTTCTCAAGTACGATGACGCTAAAGAGTAAGCGCTGAACGACAGTAATAAAACTAGAATGGCAATTAAAACAGGATTTAGAACTTTCATTTCGGCACCATTTTAATAAATAAGCTTGACATTTTAGTTTAAATATATGAGAGATGTCTCTGTCGTCATTCCGATAAAGGATGAACCATACATTACTACTCTTGTCTCCGAAATCAACAGGGTTCTTTCATCATACGACCACGAAGTAATAGTTGTTGATGAGAGCTACGAGCCAACCCATTTAAAAAATGCGACTGTAATCAGGCAGAGATCACATGGAATAGGGAATGCTTTCATAGAGGGTCTCCATCAATCCCATGGGAAATATATTGTTTTGATGGATGGCGACGGCCAGCACAGGCCTCAGGACATTCCACTACTACTTTCCTCTCTATCTTCGTTCGATTTTGCGATTGGCTCGAAACTTGCTAAAGGTGGGAAAGCTTTCAATTCAGATGAAAGGATGTTTGTAACAAAACTCTTGGGAAAACTAGCCTCGACGATTCTTGGTTTGCCAATCAAGGACAGCATGTCTGGATTCGCCGCGATGAAAAGATCTGCGATTTCAAGCATTCGCCTCAACCCGCTCGGTTACAAAATTGCATTAGAGGCCGCATACAAACTGAAGAAAAAAGGTTTCGTGATAGGCGAAGTGCCGATAATGTTTTTGAAACGGCAGAAAGGAAAAAGCAAGGTCGGTTTCAATTTAAAAGGATTCACTGAACTGATTAGAATTCTCAGACTCATCGTCGAGTTGAAACTCGGGATCAGATGAATATCATGAAAAGTCAACTGTTTTAAATTATTTAATAAGGAAAGAGAAATTACTTTGACTGCAGAGCGTTGAAAAAATGGATTTTACAAGAAAAGCATTTTCAAACATCATATATTTACTCTTTGACTGGACATTTGCGACAGCATTGTCTTTCTCCTTTTGGTTCATAATTGGAAAAACGCTTTTGCCAGACCAGTATGGAATAATTGCAACAATAGTCAACTTCGCCTCTTTAATTTCTGCCTTTAGTTTCTTCGGCCTTAATTCGGCCATGTATAAATTAATCCCAGAGTTTAAACAGGGCAAGCAGTACTCTAAAATCGAAGATTTGATTAAATTCTCTGCTAAGGTAGTACTGGCTTCTAATATTGCAATCGCAATTTTTTTCCTTTTCTTCTCTACACATTTCGCTGCCTACCTGAACGTTCCAAATGACGCTTTCTTGCTTAGCATCTTCATCATCCTCTCACTCTCCGCCTCT
>JAZDPU010000027.1:0-2458 GCA_043797345.1 Candidatus Aenigmatarchaeota archaeon
ACGCAAGCATCCCCTGATGGTTCTCTGTCTATCAGGAATGATTTCCAGTAGAAGGGTATAAATTTTTAACTATTGTTCTATTCTTCGTAGGAAACAGTTGATAAAATGAAAGATGTCATCAAGATCACGAGTGATGCTTTCTTCAGATATGTTTGGCCTCTTTTTCCACTAATGTGTCCTCCTTATCTGCTGATGTACGCATATCTGCGATTCGGCTATAAGCATTCAGAAGGCGATAGGACTTTAGAGCTTGGAATCGGGAAGGTGCCGTATTACAAAATCTACAACAAAGGCGATTTCGTAGGAGTCGATTCCATACATGGTAATGCAAAGACGAATCGCACTTTATCAAAAATTTTCAGAAAGAATGGCCATGACCACATTGAAGAGCATGTTGTGTGCGTCTACAAAAACCTTCCTTTCAGGACAGGTATTTTCGATAACGTATTCAGTGTTTGGGGATGCGAGGGTGATTCATATGAAGAAGTAGTAGAGAAGAATTTCCGAGAGATAGGAAGGGTCATGAAGAAGGTTGGTCACTATAAAGGATTCTCGGCTTTCGGCGTGAGGAAGCACGAACCTATTTTTGAAGATTAACAAATTATTTGATTAACAAACCAAATGCTGGATAAACTTCGATTCTGAAATCTCACATCTTAATTTCCATCAGGATTAGATTTCGTATCTGAAATATTCTTTCGAGTTATCCAGATTGTCTTGAAAGATATACATTTTCAGAAAAGATGAAAATATAGAAATTAGTAATATTCTAGCAAGGATTAATCTGGTTCTCGTATAACTTTCCATTCTTTACGTCATACCATTGTCCGATACAATTTGGTTTCTCTTCATATGTATTGCATAGAGAAGATCCACTTGTGACATTAATTGAAACAAATACTCTCATGGATCCTTCTACTTTACTTGTAGTTAAATCATCACCGGTGATTGAATAACCTTTATTATTTACGTAACTAATCACAAGAGCCTTTGCCTTTTCTTCACCTATCGAACCTGAATAAGTCGAGACTTCTTTAAGAATAAAACATGGAGGGATAGTAATTCTAGAAATACTAAGAAAGTAATAAATCGATGCCAAACTTCCTATAACCAAAAGCAAAACTATAAGCAATATTTTATTCTTCATTCGCTAACCTTCCTTATTCATATTTTCATTTCTTTTGAAAATATAAATTTCCTTGAAGAAATCTTCCTGATGTGTTTCAATCTGGTGGTTTTGTTCCAGATGAAGAAGCGGGATGAACCTTGAAACTATCTCGTCCCTCTTCCATTTCTTCACAACTTGGGAGAATGTGATCTTCTCGTCTTTCATCTTTTTCATCAGCTCTTCTATCTCATCCATCATCCTTTCTATCCTGACAGTGATGTCTTCGGCTGTGATCTGAGCCTCCAGCCTCTGCTCCCATACCATCCTTCTCTCAACCCTATTCTCCTTGACTTTCATGGCCTTGTTCAGGGCAGACATCAACTCTTCCAGTGTGATCTGCCTCTTCGGCATCCTCTTCATCGGGAGTCCGAGCTGGATGAGATTCGGATCAATCCCAATGTCAATGAACGGCTGCTTCTTTGCAATCTCCTCAATGGTCTCCTCTTCTTCGAATATTGAAAGATAATCAGCCTTCAGCCTCAGCAGGATGGCAGCAACAAAAACGATCTTTGCCGGAATTCTGAAATCCAATTCTTCCAATTTGCTGATGTATTTCAAGAACGATTCGGATAATTTTAACAAATCAATGTCCCAAGGGTTGAGATTTTCCAGACTGACTATCTGATAGATCACTTCCTCCCAGTTCTCTTTCTCAATGATCAGTTTTATGAGATTCTCTTCCGACTTTACTTCGATTTTCTCAGGCTGCTCTTCAACAAACTCGTCTTCGCTCATCCTTTCGGCAACTCCAGAGAAATAACTTTGGATTCCGCGCTTTCCATAGTGATTCCGTAAACCCTGTCTCCAGTTTTGATCGTAGTGTCATTATGTGTGATGACGATGAACTGTGCTTCATTTGAAAGTGATTTTATCAATTCGGCAACTTTCTTGCTATTCTCTTTGTCCAATGCAGCATCAACCTCGTCAAGAATATAGAACGGCGCAGGCCTGAATTCCTGAACTGCGAACAAGAATCCTAAAGCAACCAGAGTCTTCTCTCCTCCGGACATCGAATCTATGTTAAAAAGCCTTTTTCCGCCAGGATTTGCCTGAATCAATAATCCGCTTTCCAAGTCATTTGGATTCTCCAATTGAAGCGATCCAGATCCACCTGTCATCTTGCTGTAAACTTTTTCAAACTTCACATTCACCACTTGAAGAGCCTTGTAGAAAACTTCCTTCCTCTTCCCCTCGATCTGCTCGATCATTTCAAGTACAGCCTTCTTCTCCTCAAGCACCTTCTCATATTTCCTCTTGTATTCGTCGAACTCTTTCGAAAAACTTTCATAT
>JAZDPU010000028.1:0-2317 GCA_043797345.1 Candidatus Aenigmatarchaeota archaeon
GTGAGCGGAGGCATCTTTTTTTACCATCCTGCTGTTTTTGATAATTTCTTTGGCTGTTTCAGTATCAATCTCCACTCTCCCGAATGGCATCTTCCAAGTGCCTTCATCCATTATAGAGACAGGACTTCCGAAGCCAGAGTGGTTGGGACCGATGACGATGAAAATGTCAGGCCTTCCATCAGAAGCCAGATGGAAATAACTGTTTGCTGCAATCGGTCCGGAGTATATGTAACCGGCATGAGGGACTACCAGACCTAGAATTTTTCTCTTTCCTTTTTCATTCACGGTTGGCAATTTCTCAGGACCGAACCGCTTTTTCAGAAAACAATCTTCAATCTGCTTTTTCAACTCGTCTACACGATAGTCGTAAAACTGTGCTGCGACTACTGGGTCTCTTTCCATAAACTAACCTTAAGTTTTCGATTCCTATTTAATCATATGGAAACTCAGACTAAAAGATTTGTAATCGAGTTTGCCAGAAAAGTGATAGAAAATTTTGTGAAGAATGAAAATGTATTAGAAATCCCGAAGGATTTTCCTGAAGAACTGAAATCTGAAAGAGGGGTTTTTGTCACGATCTTCAAAAATGGAGAGCTGAGAGGGTGTATTGGTTATCCATATCCGACACAAAGCGCGATAAAGAATCTGAGAGAGGCTGCAGTCGGAGTGACGAGGGATCCGAGATTTCCACCTTTAAAGAAAGGTGAATTGGAAGAAATTGTGATTGAAGTTTCTATCCTCACTGAGCCTAAACTGATTGAAGTGAAGAAATCAAAAGAGTATTTGGAAAGAATAGAACCACATAAGGATGGGTTGATAATTAAAAATGATATGAGAAGCGGACTGTTTCTTCCACAGGTCTGGGAACAATTGCCGGACAAGATTGAATTCCTGACTCATCTGTGCCTGAAAGCTGGACTGTCTTCTGATGAATGGATATCTGATGGAACTACAATCTATAAATTCCAAGTCGAATTCGTAAAAGAAGACGAAATATAAAAAAGGAAAATTCAGCTGCTCTTCACTAGTTTCTTTCCAATCAAGAAGACTACTATCAATATCACAGCCCAGTTGATTAGCTGCATTATGAAATCTCCGAATAGAAACTTTGACAGGCCTACTGTCACTTCAGCTTTTGGGTCCAAGAAACCCAGATATGGAGAATACAATGGGGTTATGATGTCTTTCACCAGCGCTTGAACTAGAGCGGCTGTGGCAATACCTACTATGAAAGCAAGAGCAATTGAAATAATTTTCTGCTCTTTCATGAAGTCCATGAATTCTTTTAGAAATCCCATTTCATCACTGAAAATAATTAAGAGCGGTCCCATATAAGCATAGTCATTTTACTGAATTACTACTTTCAAAGGAGTTGGCAATTTCAGGGAGGCCTTCTTCAAAGCTCGCTTTGCAGTCTCAAGATTCGATTTGTTGACTTTCAGCATAAAAATTCTCTGATCTTTCCTTATCTGGACTGCGGTGGTCTGTGGACGACCGAAGTTCCTTCTCATTCCCTGCGAGAACCTGTCTGCACCTGCACCTTGGGCGATTGCATGCTCTCTGATGACATGGTGAGGGAAAACTAAGATCTTCATGAAAAAGTTTGTTCCCAGAGTTGACTCTAGAAATTTTGTTGCTACGATTCTTGAGGCTTCCAAGGCATTCTCCCTGATTTGGATGTGCATTTTCGCCACACCCCACAAGGTGGTGTCATAATCTCCCTTAGAACCCATCTCGAACTGGTGGAGCTTTGGGAATGGGACTCCGACTACATAGGATTTCCTGGGAGTTCTCCTGCTCTGCCTGGTATAAGGTCTTTCAATCTTTCTCGTAGTTCTACCAGGTCTCAAAGTCATAATATCACTTTAGTAATAGTAGTTTAATTCCTTTTTATACGTTTTCTTTTTCTTTTTTTCTCTGATTGGCCATTTCATACATTTCTGGTATCAACTTTTGCTCCAAATCTTCTAACAGGTCGCCTGACATTGACTTCTTATCTGCAAATACTCTTCCATCTGATATAACAGCTAACAATGCATTTAGTGTAATCATCTGAACGCTATATTTTTGGCATTCGTCTTCCCATCGATATCGCCACGACAAAATTCCACACTTCAATGGTTTGAATTCTTTTTGAATTACCTCGCCATGGAAAACCAACCGCCCTCCATATCTAATCGCAGAAGGCTCGTTTTTAACTCTGACTTTTGACATGTCCAAGGAAGAAATTCTACTAGGCATTTGTGCGTGAAAATATGCCTGTCCAACTTCCCTGCCATCATATCCATAAAATCCTACACAAACATCTGTGAGCTTA